>NZ_JBHSQS010000011.1:0-273637 GCF_042658605.1 Micromonospora vulcania
GGCGCGGGGCGCGGGCGCGGGCGCGGGGCGCGGGCGCGGGCGCGGGGCGCGGGCGCGGGCGGGGTGGCGAACGGGCCGGGACCCCCCGTGGGTCCCGGCCCGCACGTTGGTTACCGGTTGGTCAGTCCTGCTTCCGCTGGGTTTCGGCTCGGGCCTGGTCGACACCGTGGTCGACCTGGTCGGCGAACCGCCCTTCGATGATGCGGTCCCGGAAGCTTCCCTCGGTCACCTTGTCGAACTTCTCGCGGACGGTGTCGGCCAATGTTTCCAACCGGTCCTCCGTTTGCTGGGCCACCTTCTTCGCCGGATCCGCCATCGCTCCCCCTCGCCATGCCGGTAGTCCGAATTAAGCCGATAGAACCCGTATCGACAGGCTAACCGAAACGGCCCGGCCCGCGCCGGAATTCCGGAGTGGACCGGGCCGAGAAATCGGAACCGGGTGAGCGACGAGTCAGCGGTCGGGCATCCGCCGGGGCCGCCACACGACCAACGCGGTGGACGTGCGGTTGGTCGGCACCAGATCCCGACCCGGGAAGCGGGCCAGCGACTCCAGCTCGGCCACCCGGCGGTACGCGGCGTCCAGCTCGGCCTCCAGCCGGGCCACCCGCTGCTGCGCCTGCTCCAGCAACCGTTCCAGCCCGATGATCCGCTTGACCCCGGCCAGGTTGATACCGTCGTCCTGGCTGAGCCGCTGCACCTCACGCAGCAGCACCACGTCACGGACGCTGTACCGGCGCCCGCCACCGGCGGCCCGACCGGGCTGCACCAACCCCAGCCGGTCGTACTGGCGCAGGGTCTGTGGATGCATGCCCGCCATCCGTGCCGCGACCGAGATCATCAGCACCTTGGCTTCGTAGGCAGGGTCACTCGAACCGAGGAACTCGCCCGACATCCCAATCACCTCCGCGTCCATCGCACCGGACTAACTGAACCGACGCACCCGTGCGTCGAGATGTTCCCGCGCCGCCGGCGGACTCTGCTCGGCGTACGCCTCCAGCGCCGCTCGCGCCTCGTCCGACAACCGGGCCGGCACCACCACGTCGAGCGTGACCAGCAGGTCGCCGGCCTGCCCGTCGCGGCGGACCACACCCTTGCCCCGGGCCCGAAGCACCCGACCGCTCGGCGTGCCCGGCGGAACCCGCAGGGTCACCGCGCCGTCGAGCGTGGGCACCCGCAGGTCCGTGCCGAGCACGGCCTCCGCGTAGGTGACCGGCACGGTCAACGTCAGGTCGTCGCCGGTACGCCCGAACAGCTCGTCCGGCCGAACCTTGACGTGTACGAACAGGTCGCCGGCCGGACCGCCACGCTCGCCCGGCTCGCCCCGCCCGGCCAGCCGGATCCGCTGACCGTCGGCCACCCCGGCCGGGAATCGCACGTTCATCGTGCGGGTCTTGGTGACCCCGCCGCTGCCGTGGCACTCCGGGCACTTCTCCTCGACCACGGTGCCGACGCCCTGGCAGGTGCGGCACGGCTCGGAGAAGCTGAACGAGCCCTGGTCGCGGGTGGTCACCCCGGCACCGTGACAGACCGGGCAGGTACGCGGCTGGGTGCCGGGCTTGGCGCCGTTGCCGTGGCAGGTGTCGCAGACGCCCGGAGCGCGCAGCGTCAACGGCAGCGTCACCCCGTGCACGGCGTCGCCGAAGTCCAGCGCGACCTCGGTCTCCACGTCCCGGCCCCGGGCCGGGCCGCGCGGCGCGGCCTGCTGTCCGGCCGCTCCGCCGGAGAAGATCGAGCTGAACAGGTCCTGGAAGCCGGCCGCACCGCCGAAGCGACGGTCGCCGCCCCCGGCCGCCCCACCGCCGAACATGTCGGAGACGTCGAACGGCATGCCGCCCGGCTGGCCCCCGCCCCGGGCGTTGCGCCGGAACGCACCCGAGCCGAACAGCGAGCGCATCTCGTCGTACTCCCGGCGACGGCCGGCGTCCGACAGCACGTTGTACGCCTCGGACGCGGCCTTGAACCGCTCCTCGGCCTTGGGATCGCCCGGGTTGTGATCCGGGTGGGACTCCCGGGCCAGCTTGCGGTACGCCTTCTTGATGTCATCCGCGGAGGCGGCCTTGTCCACGCCGAGCACGGCGTAGAAGTCCTTCTCGAGCCAGTCCTTCGAACTCACCGGTTCACCCCCTTCCGACCTTCGTGGCCCGGCCGTCCCGCCCACCGCCAGGCGATGGACGGAACGGCCCGGTCACCGTTTCGCACTATTCCGGATCCGCGACCGCGACCAGCGCGGGGCGCAACAGCCGCTCACCGAGCTGGTAGCCGCGCCGCATGACCTGTACGCACGTCGGCTCGCTGACCTCCGCCGAGGTCTGGTGCGCGACCGCCTCGTGCTGGGTCGGGTCGAACGGGTCGCCCTGCTCGCCGAAGGCGGTCAGGCCGAACTTGCCCAGCGCGGTGGTGAGCTGTTCCGCCACCGTGCCGAACGGCCCGACCAGGTCGCCGTGTTCCCGAGCGCGATCCAGGTCGTCCAGGATCGGCAGCAGTGCGGCCAGCACCGAGCCGGTCGCCTGCTCCTGCACCAGGCTGCGGTCCCGATCGACCCGCTTGCGGTAGTTGGCGTACTCCGCCGACACCCGCTGCAGGTCCCGGGTCCGCTCGTCCAGCTCGGCCCGGAGCGCCTCCAGCTCGGCACCCAGCGACGAGCCGGTGCTGCCGTCCACCGGCTGCGCCGGCGCGTCCACCACCGGCGGACCGGACGGTTGCGGACCGTCTGTCGCGTCGACCTCGACCTCGATCTCGTCGACCACGATCTCGGCGTCCTCGACCAGGCCCTCGGCCGGACTGTCGCTGCTCGCGTCGGCGGCGGCGCCCTCCGGCTCCGCCGTGTCGTCGCTGATCTTGCGGTTGTTGCGGATGACGACCCGCTCCCCGTCGCCGGTGGCCGGCTCGGTGGGCGCGGAGCCACCCGGCGCCGACCCGGTGTCGCCCGGGTCGGCGGCTCGTGGCCTCTGCGTCATGCGGCTACCTCATCCCTTCGCCGTGGATACGTGTCGGAGGCCGACGGTCACTTCTTGCCGTCCTCGTCCACGATCTCCGCGTCGACCACGTCGTCGGCGCCGCCAGCCTGCGCACCGGTCGCGCCGGTGGCACTCGGGCCGGCCTCGCCGCCCGGCTGCTGACCCTGCTCGGCCTGCTGCGAGTAGAGCAGCGAACCGGCCTGCTGGGAGACCTGCGCCAGCCGCTCGTGCGCAGACTTGATCTTCTCGATGTCCTGACCGCCGAGGGCGCCGCGCAGCTCACCGAGCGCCTCGTTGAGCTGCTCCCGGTTCTCGCTGGGCAGCTTGTCGCCGCTCTCGGCCAGGAACTTCTCGGTCTGCCACTGGAGCGCCTCGGCCACGTTGCGGGTCTCGGCGTCGTCGCGGCGGCGCTTGTCCTCCTCCGCGTGCTCCTCGGCGTCCCGGCGCATCCGCTCGATGTCGTCCTTCGGCAGCGAGGAGCCGCCGGTGATCGTCATCTTCTGTTCCTTGCCGGTGCCCAGGTCCTTGGCGTGCACGTTGACGATGCCGTTGGCGTCGATGTCGAAGGCGACCTCGATCTGCGGCACGCCGCGCGGCGCCGGCGGGAGGCCGGTCAGCTCGAAGGTGCCGAGCTTCTTGTTGTAGGCCGCGATCTCCCGCTCGCCCTGGAACACCTGGATCAGCACCGACGGCTGGTTGTCGTCCGCCGTGGTGAAGACCTCGGAGCGCTTGGTCGGGATGGTGGTGTTGCGCTCGATCAGCTTGGTGAAGATGCCGCCCTTGGTCTCGATGCCCAGGCTCAGCGGAGTCACGTCGAGCAGCAGGACGTCCTTGACCTCACCCTTGAGCACACCCGCCTGGAGAGCGGCGCCGACGGCGACGACCTCGTCCGGGTTGACGCCCTTGTTCGGGTCGCGACCGGTGAGCTGCTTGACCAGGTCGGTCACGGCGGGCATCCGGGTCGAACCGCCGACCAGGATGACGTGCTCGACGTCGGAGATCTTGATCCCGGCGTCCTTCACGGCCTGCTCGAACGGGCCCTTGCAGCGGTCCAGCAGGTCCTGCGTCATCCGCTGGAACTCGGCGCGGCTGAGCGTCACGTCCAGGTGCAGCGGGCCGGCCGAGCCGGCCGTGATGTACGGCAGGTTGATGTTGGTGGTGGTGGCGGCGGACAGCTCGATCTTGGCCTTCTCGGCGGCCTCACGGAGCCGCTGGAGGGCCATCTTGTCCTGACCCAGGTCGATGCCGTGCTCGCCGCGGAAGGTCTTCACCAGGTGATCGATGATCCGCTGATCCCAGTCGTCACCGCCGAGGTGGTTGTCACCGCTGGTCGACTTGACCTCGATGACGCCCTCGGCCAGCTCCAGCAGCGACACGTCGAAGGTGCCGCCACCGAGGTCGAAGACCAGGACGGTCTGCTCCTTGGAGCCCTTGTCCAGCCCGTACGCCAGGGCGGCCGCGGTCGGCTCGTTGACGATCCGCAGCACGTTGAAGCCGGCGATCTCACCGGCCTCCTTGGTGGCCTGGCGCTGGCTGTCGTTGAAATAGGCCGGAACGGTGATCACCGCGTCGGTGATCTGCTCGCCCAGGTACGCCTCGGCGTCCCGCTTGAGCTTCATCAGCGTCCGGGCCGAGATCTCCTGCGGGGTGTACTTCTTGCCGTCGATGTCGACGGACCAGTTCGTGCCGACCTCGCGCTTGACCGACCGGATCGTCCGGTCCGGGTTGGTCACCGCCTGGCGCTTGGCGACCTCACCGACGAGCACCTCGCCGTTACGGGCGAACGCGACGATCGACGGGGTCGTCCGCGAGCCCTCAGCGTTGGCGATGACGGTGGGCTCACCGCCCTCGAGAACGCTGACGCAGGAGTTCGTCGTGCCGAGGTCGATACCGACCGCACGTGCCATCTTCGCTTCCTCGCTTCGTAAGGTTGAGCAGGTGGCGGGCACCGCCCGCGAGCTGCTGGCGGGCTCCGCCCGCAGCGGGCCACACCACAAGTTGAGTGAACCGGACTCAATAGTGCCACGCCTCGGCGAATCGTCAAGTCGGGTTGAGCCGACCCGACGCAACCCAGCCGTTATTACCGTCCGGTTGTCTTCCCTTGCATCGGTCGGGCACGCTTTAGCGGTGACGACGCCCGGCGATTCCGCCACCCGTTCCGGCGCGCCCGCCGTCGCAGCCCGCACCGGCCCGCCGGACGCCGCGGAGGAGCCGCCCGCCACCATCGGGGACGACAGCCTCCCCGGCGCGCTGGCGGGCCTCCGGGCCGCGATCGGCGCGAGCCGGTACCCCCTCGCGCTGCCCTCGGCCGAGTCGGCCCGGCACACCGCCACCGCCCTCACCGACCAGCTCGACGACTACCTCCTGCCCCGCCTCGCCCGGCTCGACGCCCCGCTGCTCGTGGTGGTCGGCGGCTCCACCGGCGCGGGCAAGTCGACCCTGGTCAACAGCCTGGTCAAGGCCCGGGTCAGCGCCGCCGGCGTGCTCCGGCCGACCACCCGCTCCCCGGTGCTGGTCTGCAACCCGGCCGACGCGGCCTGGTTCCGGCAGGGTGACCTGCTGCCCGGGCTGACCCGGACCACCGAGCCCAGCGAAGATCCGCGCTCGCTGCACCTGGTCACCGCGCCGGCCCTGCCCGCCGGCCTGGCCTTCCTCGACGCACCGGACATCGACTCGGTGGTCGACGCCAACCGGGCGCTCGCGGGCCAGTTGCTGGCCGCCGCCGACCTCTGGCTCTTCGTCACCACCGCCGCCCGGTACGCCGACGCGGTGCCCTGGGAGCTGCTGCGCAGCGCCCGGGCCCGGGGTGCGGTGATCGCCATGGTGCTGGACCGGGTGCCCGCCGAGGCCACCGACGAGATCGCCGCGCACCTGGCCGAGATGCTGGCCGCGCAGGGCCTCGGCCGGGCGCCGCTCTTCGTACTGCCGGAGACCTGGGTCGACGGCCAGGGGCTGCTGTCCGAACGCATCACCGCGCCGCTGTCCGACTGGTTCGCCCGGTTGGCCGGCGACGCCGACGCCCGCTCGGCGGTCGTCCGGCAGACCCTGGACGGCGCGCTGGCCGCGCTGCACCCGGCTGTCGAGGAGCTGGCCGACGCCGCCGATGAGCAGGTCACCGCCGCGGACGGGCTGGACGAGCGGGTCCGGGCGGCGTACCGGGGTGCCGAGCGCACCGTCGAGCAGGGCCTGAAGGACGGTCGGCTGCTGCGCGGTGAGGTGCTCGCCCGGTGGCAGGAGTTCGTCGGCACCGGCGAGCTCTTCCGCACCCTGGAGGCACGGATCGGGCGACTGCGGGACCGGCTGGTGGCCGCCGTCACCGGGCGGCCGGCACCCGCTGCCGAGTTGCGGAACGCCATCGAGTCGCAGTTGGTCACACTGTTGCGCGGGGTGGCCTCCGAGGCCGCCGAATCCGCGTACACCGGGTGGAAGGCGCATCCGGCGGGGGCTGGTCTGCTCGACCCGGCGCTCGCCCACCCGAGCGAGGATCTGCCCGAGCGCGCCGAACGGCTGGTCCGGGACTGGCAGCGTGGCGTGCTGGAGCTGGTCCGGGTGCAGGGCGGCGACAAGCGGTTCGTGGCCCGCACCGCCGCGTACGCGGTGAACGCCACCGGGCTGGCCGTGATGATCGCCGTGTTCGCCTCCACCGCGTTCATCCCGACCGGGCTGGAGCTGGCCACCGGGGCCGGCACCACGGTCGCCGCGCAGGCCGTACTCCAGGCGATCTTCGGCGACCAGGCGGTGCGTACCCTCGCTGCCAAGGCCCGTGTCGACCTGCTGGCCCGGGTGCGGACGCTGCTGGACGCGGAGGCCGACCGGTTCCTCGCCCGTACCGCCGACGCCCGCACCACCACGGACGCCGGCGCCGGCCTGCGCGAGGCCGCCGGTCGGGTCGAGCTGGCCCGGCACCGCAGCGGCCTGACCACTGGCGACGGCGACACCGCGCTGGCCGCCGACGAGGAGGATCCGCGGTGACCAACATCACCGGCCGGGTACGCGAGGCGTTCCGTGGTGACCAGCGGGTCGACCCGGACGCGCTGATCGCCCGCCTGGAGGCGGTACGCCGGTTCCTGACCGCGGCGGACGGCCTGCTGCCGGACACCGAACTGGTGCCCGCGCACACCCTGGTCGAGCGGGCCGGCACCCGGCTCGCGCTGTCCCGCGACCACACCGTGGTCGCGCTGGCCGGCGCCACCGGCAGCGGCAAGTCCAGCCTGTTCAACGCGCTGGCCCGGCTGGAGCTGTCGCCGGTCGGGGTGCGTCGGCCGACCACCGGTGTCACGCACGCCTGCGTCTGGGGCCCGCTGGAGGGCGCGACGCGGCTGCTCGACTGGATCGGTGTGCTGCCCCGGCACCGCTTCGTCCGGGAGAGCGCCCTGGACGCCGACGACGAGACGGCGCTGCACGGGCTGATCCTGCTCGACCTGCCCGATTTCGACTCGGTCCAGCGGTCCCACCGGCTGGAGGTGGACCGGCTGCTCGGCCTGGTCGACCAGGTGGTCTGGGTGGTCGACCCGCAGAAGTACGCCGACCGCGTGATCCACGACAGCTACCTGCGCGAGTTCCACCGGCACCGGGACGTCACCCTGGTCGTGCTCAACCAGGCCGACCGGCTGCCGCCGGCCGATCTTCCCTGGGTGCTCGACGACCTGCGCCGGCTGCTCGACGCGGACGGGCTGACCGGCGTACCACTGCTGGCCACCACCGCCATCGACCCCGCCGGGATGGTCGGGCTGCGCAGCGCGCTGGAGCGGACGGTCGCCGAGCGGCAGGCGGCGCTGCGCCGGCTCGCCGGTGACGTCGACACCGTGGTCGCCGGGCTGGACGAGTTGGTCGGCTCGGCCCGACCGGCGGGTGGACCGGACGACACCGCCGTCGGCGCACTCAACAAGGCACTGGCCGGGGCAGCCGGTGTGTCGGCGGTGACCGAGGCGGTGGAGCAGGCGTACCGGCACCGGGCCGGCGCGGCGACCGGCTGGCCCGTGGTCCGGGGATGGCGGCGGCTGCGGCCCGACCCGCTGCGCCGGCTGCACCTGCCCGGTCCCTCCGACGGCCCGACCGATCCGGCGGAGAGCCTGGTCGCGGCCACCTCGGTGCCGGATCCGACGGCGGCCCAGCGTTCGGCGCTCGGGTTGGCGATCCGTGCGGTGGCCGACCGGGCCGCCGCCGAACTGCCCGCCGCCTGGCCGGCCGCGGTCACCGCCGCCGCACGATCCCGCCTCGGCGACCTGCCGGACGCGCTGGACCGCGCGATCGCCGGCACCGACCTCGGCCTGGGTCGGCGACCGCTCTGGTGGCGGCTGGTCGGTGGCGTGCAGTGGCTGGTCACCCTGGCCGCTCTGGTCGGGCTGGGCTGGTTGGTGCTCGGCTACGCGCTGCGGGCGCTCGGCCTACCCGCGCTGGACAACCCGATGGTCGGGCAGGTGCCACTGCCCACCCTGCTGCTGCTCGGTGGCCTGCTGGCCGGACTGCTGGTGGCGGCGCTCACCCGACCGGCGGTGCGGTGGGCGGCCCGCCGAGCGCGGAGTCGCGCCGAGCAGCGGCTGACGGCCGAGGTCGCCCGGGTGGGCGAGGAGTACGTGCTCGCCCCGGTACGGATCGTGCTCGGCTCGTACGCCCAGGCGCGCGACGCGCTGCGGGACGCCGCCCGCCGCTGACTTCCACGGGCCTCGCTAGCGCTCTCCGTACCCCCGCAGCGGCGTAGGGTCGGTGCATGGCCACGCCTCAGACCCCCTACGACGCGGTGCTGCACGCCGCACGCGACGTGACCAAGCTGGATACCGCACTGGACGCCGAGATGCTCGGCAGCGCGTTGCTGGGCAGCGTCTACGCGATCGCGGAGACCGACCGGGACACCGCCGTACGGGAGTTCGTCACCGGTTTCCTCGCCGCCACCTCCCGCCGTCGGGTCGCGTCGGCGACCACCATCCGGCAAGTCTTCGCCGCGCTCGTCCCGACCGCCGAGGGCACCGAGCGGGTGCGCCCGGGCAGCCAGGCGCCCGCCTGGACGGGCCAGCTCGGCCGGGTGCACCTCACCGGCAGCTGGGCGTACGGCGACGTGTACGGCGACCAGACCTCCTACCTCGCCACCTTCGCCTACGACGACGCGGCTGGCGGTCCCGAGCACGCGCTGGTGGCACTGGTGGATCACAACATCGGGATCACCAAGGACGTCTTCGTCGGCGGGCCGGCGGAGCGGATCCTGGACCAGGTCCGGCAGATGTGCGCGGACGACGAGCTGACCTGGTTCCGTAGCGAGGACCCGGCCCGACTGCGCGGCGAGGTGGCCCGTCATCTCGCGGTCACCGACGACATGGGTGAGCTGCCCGGCGAGGGCTCGCTCGGCACCGACCGGGCGCTGGTCGGCGCGCGGCTGGCAGTGCTGCCCATCGCGGCCCACCCGACCGGCCCGGCGGAGGTCGAGCCGCTCTCCGCCGCCGAACGCACCGATCTGGTGCGGCGCTTCCTGGCCGCGCCGGAGGCCGCACGGTTCGGGCTGGACTCCGTGGACGGCGCGGAGCTGGCCTCTCTGCACTTCTGCCTGAGCCTGTTGCTGGACCACTCGGCGACCTTCCCGGACGCCGACCCGATGCGGTGGAGCCCCGCGGTGGCCGGGCTCTTCCTGCTCGACTGGGTGCACCGCCGGGCGGTGCTGGACATGGACGACGCGGCGATGCTGCCCCGGGTGCTGCGCGCCTGGGCGCGGTACGCGTCACGCCAGCGCGGCCTGCCCGAGGCGGCGGCGACGCGGACCGACGAGGCGATCGAGGAGATGGTGCCGGAGTTCGCCCGCCTCTATTCGACCGGTGAGCGGCGCAGCCCGGCCACCGCCGCGGTGGCCCAGCTGATGGCCGACGGCGTGGATCCGGACGACCCGGCCGCGCTGGACGCCTGGATCGAGGCCAACCGGCACCGCCTCGCCGACGACGGCGCCTGACGGCACGGGCCGGGCGGCATCAGGCCGCCCGGCCCTCCCGGCCCTCCCAGTGAGGTCCGATCACGCTCAGCCCTTGCTCACTGCGCTAACGCAGCAGCCCGAAGATCACTCCGGCGATCAGGGCACCGAGCACTCCGCCGGCCAGTACCTGCGGCACGGTGTGGTCCTGCAGCCGCACCCGGGACCAGCCGACCACCGCCAGCAGCGGAGCGGCGACCAGCAGCCGAGGTCCGAAGGTGAATGCCAGGATGACCAGCGAGCCGGCGGCCACCGCCGAGTGGATCGACATCTTCCACCAGTGGCTCACCCCCACCGTGACCACCAGGCCGACCAGCCCGGCCACGGCCAGTGCCAGCAGCGGGCGGGGCGCACCGAGCACGACGAGCAGGGCCAGTCCGGCGGCGACCGAGCCGACGCCGACCAGCAACGGCACGCGGCGCTGCTCCCGCCGGCCGATGTGGTGGTCGGTGAAGCGGCCACGGCGTACGCCGCCGACGATGTAGGCGAACGGAATGCCGGTGACGAAGAGTGTGGCGAGCAGGCCCCAGGCCAGGCCGTGACCGGCGCCCCGGGAGGTGTGCCAGCTCACCGCGACCATCAGCAGTGACACCAGCACGGCCGGCGCGGTCAGCTCGGTGACCAGCCGGGCGACCCGTAGCGCCGGCCCGGGCCGGGCGATGACCGGGCGGGGTTCCGCACCGCCGCCCACGCCACCCCCTCCGGTACGCGCCTACCACCGAACAGCGCCGGCACCGGGTCGGTCGCGCCTGATGGTCACCGTACCGCTGGCGACCCGGTGGAGTGCGTCGGACCGGGCAGCGGCGACGGGCTGGCCGTGGGGGTCGACGGGCCCGCTGTGGGTGACGGAGCGGTCGGGCTGGGCCGGGTGGTGACGGAGGGCGGGCTGCTCGGGCTCGGCCGGCCGGACGGTGAAGCGGGGGTGGCGGGCGGCGGCGGTGTGGTGGCCGGCTCGGACAGGGTGCTGGTCGGCTCAGCGGTCGGAGTCGACGTCGGCTCCGGAGTCGATGTCGGGCTGGGGGTCGGGCTCGGGGTCGGGTCTGGTGTCTCGGTCGGCGGGTCGGTCGGCGACGGCACCGGCGACGGACTCGGCGCGGAGGTTGTCGGCGGAACGCCCCAGGTCGGCCGGGCCACCGGCGGCGGCGGTTCCACCCACCTGGCCGGTGCCGGGTCCCAGACGACCGGCCCGGGGACCGACCGGTCCGGAGTACGCGAGGGCTCGGGCAGCCAGCCGGGGGTCGCCGTCGGGCCGACGCTGGGCGTGCCGGGCGGCGGGAGGGCAGGCTGGCTGGTCATCGGCATCGGAATCACCACCGGACCCACCGACGGGGTGGGGATGAACGGGATGCTGCTGTCCGGCAGCGCGGTGCTGCCCGGGGTGGCCGAGCCCGCGCTGATCGCGGCGAGGATGGGCATCGACGCGGTGCCAGCCAACAGGGCGACGGTGAGCAGGTAACCGCGCGACGGGCCACCCACGCCGTACGCGCGGTGCGCACCGACGACGCGCCGGTAGCCGGCGGCCGACCGGTGCCGGCCGAGCGTGGGTGCGCCGGGACCATCACCTGGCTCGTGCACGGCACACCCCTTGTCGTCGGCCCTCGGCAGGCCCTGGAAGGACGCCACCGGCTGGAGAACACCGGCAAATCACTCGTACGGCGCGATCCTGCGGGAATCAGCCTCACCCAGTTACCGTCCGTCAGCCAACCTCCACCGCGTGTCGACACGCGGAGGTGACCGAACGGTGACGAATCGCCACTGGACGGTCGGTGGTCTCGCCGGGGCAGGATGGCGACAAAGGTCGCCAAACAGGGGGCGGTCGGAACGGGGGGCGGGCGTACTGTGGGCGCGCTCACCAGCTCTGCGAATATGGAGCACGACGGCAACGCAGCCGTGACCTCCGCGCACCCTCGCGGCAGGCGCGGTTGAGCGCCGGCGCTCCCGAACCGGGTTCGGCCAGAATCCGGCTCACGCCGCGCGGCAACCCCCACCGGGGCTAGGCGCGGCCGCCAGGAACCGGTCCGGCAGCAGCCGGACAGGCGCACGAGTTGCGCGGCCGGGTAACCCCCCGGTGCCGACGCAGACACGACAGGGAGAGACGGATGGCAAAGGGCGACCCCGGGGGCACCACCCGCGCCAGGCGCGCGGCACCCCGTTCCAAGAAGGGCGCGGTCGGCGATCCCGAGCTGGTGCAGCTCCTCACCCCCGAGGGCGAGCGGATCGACAGCGTCACCGGGTCGGACGGCACCGAGTACCGCGTCGACTTCACCGACGAGGAGTACCGCGGGCTCTACCGCGATCTCGTGCTGGTCCGCAAGCTGGACGCCGAGGCGACCGCTCTCCAGCGCCAGGGCGAGCTGGGCCTGTGGGCCAGCCTGCTCGGCCAGGAGGCCGCCCAGGTCGGCTCCGGGCGGGCGCTGCGGACGCAGGACATGGCCTTCCCGACGTACCGGGAGCACGGCGTCCTCTACTGCCGGGGCATCGACCCGATCATGCCGCTCGGTCTCTTCCGCGGCGTCGACCAGGGCGGCTGGGACCCGAACGAGTTCAAGTTCAACATGTACACGATCGTCATCGGTGCGCAGACCCTGCACGCGACCGGCTACGCCATGGGAATCACCATGGACGGCAAGACCGGCACCGACGACGGCGAGGCGGCCATCGCCTACTTCGGCGACGGCGCCACCAGCCAGGGCGACGTGAACGAGGCGTTCGTCTGGGCGAGCGTGTTCAACGCCCCGCTCGTCTTCTTCTGCCAGAACAACCAGTACGCGATCTCCGAGCCACTGGAGCGGCAGACCCGCGTCCCGCTCTACCGGCGGGCCGCCGGCTTCGGCTTCCCCGGCGTACGGGTGGACGGCAACGACGTGCTGGCCTCGTACGCGGTCACCCGGCACGCGCTGGACAACGCCCGGCACGGGCAGGGCCCGAGCCTGATCGAGGCGTACACCTACCGGATGGGCGCGCACACCACCTCCGACGACCCGACCCGCTACCGGATCGCCAGTGAGGTCGAGGCGTGGCAGGCCAAGGACCCGATCGCCCGGGTCAAGGTCTTCCTGGAGAAGCAGCAGATCGCCGACGCGGGCTTCTTCGCCGAGGTCGACGAGCAGGCCCGCCGCGAGTCGGTGCACCTGCGCGAGCGGGTGCTCGCCATGCCCAACCCGGAGCCGGTGACGATGTTCGACCACGTCTACCCGAACGGGTCTCCGCTGCTCGACGAGCAGCGCGCGCAGTTCAGCCGCTACATGGAGTCGTTCGAGGGGAGCGCCCACTGATGGCCACGGAGACGCTCACCCTCGGCAAGGCCCTCAACACCGGCCTGCGCCGCTCCCTGGAGAACGACCCCAAGGTCATCATCATGGGCGAGGACGTCGGCAAGCTCGGCGGCGTCTTCCGGATCACCGACGGGCTCCAGAAGGACTTCGGCGACCAGCGGGTGATCGACACCCCGCTGGCCGAGTCCGGCATCATCGGCACCGCGGTCGGCCTGGCCATCCGCGGCTTCCGGCCGGTCTGCGAGATCCAGTTCGACGGCTTCGTCTACCCCGCGTACGACCAGATCGTGTCGCAGGTGGCGAAGATGCACTACCGCTCGGGCGGCAAGCTGCGCGTCCCGATCGTGATCCGGATCCCCTACGGCGGCGGCATCGGCGCGGTGGAGCACCACTCCGAGTCGCCGGAGGCGTACTTCGCGCACACCGCCGGCCTGAAGGTGGTCACCTGCTCCAACCCGCAGGACGCGTACGTGATGATCCAGCAGGCCATCGCCTCGGACGACCCGATCGTCTTCCTGGAGCCCAAGCGGCGCTACTGGGAGAAGGGGCAGGTCGACCTGGACGCGTCGGTGTCGGAGGCGTACCCGCTGCACTCGGCGCGGGTGGTCCGGCCCGGCACGGACGTCACCGTGCTGGCCTACGGGCCGATGGTGCGGACCTGCCTGGACGCGGCGACCGCCGCCGCCGAGGACGGCCGGGAGCTGGAGGTCATCGACCTGCGCTCACTCTCCCCGCTGGACCTGACGGCCGCCTACGAGTCGGTGAAGCGCACCGGCCGAGCCGTGGTGGTGCACGAGGCGCCGTCCAACATCGGCCTCGGTGCCGAGCTCGCCGCACGGATCACCGAGGAGTGCTTCTACTCCCTGGAGTCACCGGTGCTGCGGGTGACCGGCTTCGACACCCCCTACCCGGCCGCCCGGGTCGAGGAGGAGTACCTGCCCGACCTCGACCGGGTGCTCGACGCCGTCGACCGCACCTACGGCTGGTGAGCGACATGTCCCGGATCAAGACGTTCAACCTGCCCGACCTGGGCGAAGGGCTGACCGAGGGCGAGATCCTGGCCTGGCTCGTCAAGGTCGGCGACACCATCGAGCTGAACCAGCCGATCGTCGAGGTGGAGACGGCCAAGGCGGCCGTGGAGATCCCGGCGAAGTGGGCCGGCCAGGTGCACCAGATCTTCCACCCGGAAGGCACGACCGTGGAGGTCGGTTCGCCGATCATCGCGATCGACACCGACCCGGGCGCCGGCCCGATCGACGCGCCGTCGACCACGGCCACACCGGACGGCGACCTGCCCACCCCGTCGGCGGCCTCGCTGGCGGCGGTGGAGGTGGCACCAGCCGAGGGCATGGTCGAGCCCGGTCTGATCGGTGGTGCCGCTCCGGGTGGGCGTACCGCCGTGCTGGTCGGCTACGGCCCGCGTACCACCGCCGCGAAGCGCCGTCCCCGCAAGGGCGCGGTCCCGACGCAGGCCGCGGCGGCGCCGGCACCGGTCGCACCGGCACCGCAGCCGACGCCCGTGGTGGCGCCGACTCCGGCTCCGGCCGGCAACGGCCGGGGCGGCGCGACGAACGGCGGACTGGTGCTGGCCAAGCCGCCCGTGCGCAAGCTCGCCAAGGATCTCAGCGTCGACCTGGGCACGCTGACCGGATCGGGGCCGTTGGGCTCGATCACCCGGGAGGACGTGCAGCGGGCGGCGAGCGGTGCCGTGGCGGTCACCGCCACGGCGGTGGCCACCAGCGCCGCGAGCTTCGGCGCGGACCGCGAGCAGCGCATTCCGGTCAAGGGGGTACGCAAGCTCACCGCCGAGAACATGTCCCGCTCGGCGTTCACCGCCCCGCACGTGACGGAGTTCCTGACCGTCGACGTGACCCGGGCGATGAAGGCTCTGGACCGGCTGCGCGGTCGGCGGGAGTGGCGCGACGTTCGCGTGTCGCCACTGCTGCTGGTCGCGAAGGCCGTGCTCCTGGCGGTCCAGCGGCACCCGATGGTCAACTCGACCTGGGCCGGCGACGAGATCGTGGTCAAGGAGTACGTCAACCTCGGCATCGCGGCGGCCACCGAGCGCGGCCTGATCGTGCCGAACGTCAAGGACGCCGGCCGGCTCTCGCTGCGGGAACTGGCGGACGCGCTGACCGACCTGGTGCAGACCGCGAAGTCCGGCCGCACCTCGCCGGCCGACATGTCCGGCGGCACCCTGACGATCACCAACGTCGGGGTGTTCGGGGTGGACACCGGTACGCCGATCCTGCCCCCGGGCGAGTCGGCGATCCTGGCCTTCGGCGCGGTGCGCGAGATGCCCTGGGTGCACAAGGGCAAGGTCAAGGCGCGTCAGGTCACCACGCTGGGGCTGAGCTTCGACCACCGGATCATCGACGGCGAGCTGGGCTCGAAGTTCCTGCGCGACATCGGCGACTTCCTCAGCGATCCGGAGGCGGCGCTGCTCGCTTGGACCTGACCGTCCGAACGCCAGCCACGGCCGGTGTGCCACGGGTTAACACCCGGCACACCGGCCGTGTCCGTTGGGCGACGAAACCGTAGGCCAACTAGCCTCTGGACCTTCGATTGTTAGGCAGGTGTCTCAGCTCACCTAATAATCGATGGAAGTTGGCCGGGTTCTGCGGTTGAATAGACACATCAGGGGCTGACAACCGAATAGCTAGGGGGACCCACCAATGAGCATGATCGAGCGAATCCGCAACCACCGCGACGCCACCCGCCGCGCCCGTGCCATCGAGCACGCGCTGCGCTCCGCGAACTCGCCGGCGGTCCGCGAGGAACTCCTCGTCATCGCCCAGCGTCACATGAGCTGACGCTCCACGACATTCCTCTTCTCCTCCAGATCGATGGCCCGCCCGGCCCACCGGGTGGGCCATCGGCGTTTCCCCACCCCTTGGCACCGGGATTCCGCCCCGCCGCAGCGCCCGGTACGGTGGGCTTCGGTCGCCGCCCCTCGGCCCGGCACAGGCTGAGCCGATAGAAGCTGCTCGACACCGACCGGCAACGCGGAGTGACGACCGGTGCTCCTTGGACGCCCCGAGCGGCAACCGGATACGGTGCGGGGAGCCGGCACGGCCGTACGCCGGCGACGCCGGCAGCCATGCCGAGGAGATGATCGGCACCAGCGGCCGACATGTGATGGAGGAGGCGCACCCATGACGTCCGAGGGCCCGCACCGCACCGGCCAGGAGCCGGACGAGGTGTCACCGGGCGCCGGCGTACCGGCGTCGTACGGCGACCGTCCGGCGCAGCCGGACAACGGTTACAACGCCGCCGGCCCCGATCTGGGCTGGGCACCCCCGCCACCGGCGCGGTCGACCCCGCCAGCCCCGGCCTGGGCTGCCCAGTCCGAGCAGCCGCCGACCCCCGCCTGGGGTGCCGCCCCCGCGCCGCAGGCCGCCGAGCCGGCGCAGCCCGCCTGGGCCACCGGCGGTGGCGCACCGGAGCAGGCGCAGCCCGCCCCGTGGACGACGCAGCAGCAGGGCTGGACGCCACCCGAGCAGAGCGGTCCCAGTTGGACCGCCGCCACCGAGCAGCCCGACTGGGCGCAGGCCCAGCCGGCCGTACGGGGCGCCGCGCAGGTGCCGCCGGCCACCGCCGCCTGGCCGGCCCAGGACGACCCCGCGCGCTCCGGCGGCTGGAGCACCGACACCCAGCAGGACGACCCGTCCCGCTCCGGCGGATGGGGCGCGGCCGCACAGGCCAGCCCGCCCGCCGGTGACTGGCGCGGTGCCGAGCCGCAGCAACCCGAGTCGACGCAGGCCGCCGGCTGGTCCGGCACCCCTTCGCAGGACGACCCGGCCGCCTCGGGCGGCTGGGCAACCGGTTCCGCCGGTCGGGACGACCAGCCTGTGTGGACGCCTGCTGAGCAGTCACCCCAGGCCTGGGGCCAGGCTGCCGAGCAGACCGAGCAGCCGGCTCCCGGGTGGGGGCAGGCCGAGCCTGCTGCTGCGGCACGTGGCGCGGCTCAGGTGCCGGCACCGGCGGCGAACTGGCCCGGCCAGGATGACCCGGCCCGGTCCGGTGGTTGGGCCGCCCAGCAGCAGGCACAGCCCGGTGGTTGGGGTGACGGCGCTGACGGCCAGCAGGACCAGGCCGCGCAGCCCGCCGCCTGGGGTGGCGACGCCGGCCGCCCGCAGCCGGACTGGGTGATTCCGGCGCAGGACCAGCCGTCCGACCAGCCGGCAGCGACGGGCTGGACCCCACCGGAGCAGCCGGCCGGCACCTCGGCCCGGGCCAGCGCCAGCGTGCCCGGCAGCGACGGGGTTCCCGCCTGGACCGCTTCCCCATCCCCGGACAACAACGCCGCCCAGGGCAGCGCCAGCGTTCCGGAAGCCCAGCCGTGGGCACCCGGTGAGGTGTGGGGTCGCGCCGAGGCGGAAGCCTCGGCCCAGTCCCGCGGTGGCTGGGAGCAGCCCCAGGCCGACCAGGCACCGGCCTACCAGCCCGGTCCCGCGCCGGGCATCTCGCCGGCCAACGCGGTGCCGCTGCCCCCGCAGGAGCAGCGTGTGCCGGGTGCCAGCCTGGCCGCCGCCCCGCCGGCCGACTACGCGCCGCAGGCCCCGTACGCCCCGGTCCCCGAGCAGCCGGCATACGCCGAGCGGGAGACCCCGGAGGCCCCCGCACAGTACGAGGCGGAACCGGCCGGTTGGGGCCACACCGAGGAGCCTTCGTCCGGTGGCGCAGTCGTGCCCGCCCCGCGTACCTCCCCGGAATCTGGAGCGGGCCGCGCGGTCGTACCGGTGCCGGAGGCCGAGTCGGCGGCCGGCGCGGCGGGCCGGGCCTCCGCGAGCGCCTCGGTGCCGCTGGCCAGCCGGGTGATGCCCCCGGCCGACCAGGCGATGCGCCCTGCCGCCACGTCCTCGCCACAGCCCCGGGTGTACGGCCGACCGGCCCGATCCGAGGCCGAGGAGCAGCCGGAGCAGTCAGCCCCGGAGGCGTTCCAGGTCGACCCGGGCCCCGAACGCCAGGGTGCGCCCGACTGGCAGACCAGCCCCGAGCGCCAGGGTGCGCCCGACTGGCAGAACGGGCCCGAGCGCCAGGGAGCGCCCGACTGGCAGAACGGCCCGGACCGCCAGGGAGCGCCCGACTGGCAGAACGGGCCCGAGCGCCAGGGTGCGCCCGACTGGCAGAACGGCCCGGACCGCCAGGCCGCCCCGGACTGGCAGAACGGGCCGGAACGGCAGGGTGGCCTCAACTGGGGCGGCGAGCCGGCGGCCGAGCCCCGCTTCGACGACCGGGGTCCGTCGGCGCCGAACGGGTTCGGTGAGCCCGCGCAGGCCGGGTCCGTCCCGGCTGCGTTCCCGCCCGGTGTGCCGTCGTTCGTCGACGCGCCGGGCAACAACCGGCCGGTGAACGGTGTCCGGCCGCACGCCGGTGCCGAGCGCCCGGCCGACCGGTTCGACGGCCCCGGTTCGCCGGCCGCTGGCACCGCCACAGTGAACGGCACGCCGGGTTTCGGCGGCCAGAGCTTCGGCGGTCCGGGCTTCGGCGGCCCGGCCAGCGAGCCGGCACCGGGTGGCGGCTTCCCGCCGGCCTTCCCACCGGCGCCCCAGCAGCCCACGCCGTCGTGGGGCCAGGAGTCCGCCGAGTCGGACCAGGGCCGGTTCGACGCGTTCAAGCCGGACGCCGAGCCGAAGGCGGAGCCGCCCGCGCCGAAGGTACGCAACGGCCGGGTGCTGGCCGCGGTGCTGGTCGCCGCGGTACTCATCCTGGCGGTGCCGCTCGGCCTGCTGATGCTGCTGGGCAAGTTCGGCGGGGACGACGCGCCCGGCTTCGACCCGGCGGTCGGCACCTGCGTCAAGCAGTCCGGCCAGGGCGCCTCGGCGGCGGACTGCGGCGACGCAGGCGCGTTCACCGTGGTCTCCAAGGTGGACGCGAAGGACAAGTGCGCCGATCCGGCCCAGCCGCACGTGGTGCTGCCCGGGGACGGCACCAACCGGGTGCTCTGCCTCAAGCCGGCCACCAACTAGACCCACCGACGGCGGGGGCCACGGGCAACCGTGGCCCCCCCCGTCGTACCCGGGCAGGCTGGTCGCGCCCATCTCGGTGGCTCGGCCCCCTCCGGCGGATGGTGGGCCGGTGGTCAGGCACGATAGGTGCATGAGTGCACGAGTACGGGCCCCCGAGCTGCGCGGTCGGGGCTGGCTGAACACCGGTGGACGCGATCTGAAGCTCGCCGACCTGCGCGGCAAGATCGTCCTGGCGGACTTCTGGACCTTCTGCTGCATCAACTGCCTGCACGTACTCGACGAGCTGCGCCCGCTGGAGGAGAAGTACGGCGACGTGCTCGTCGTGATCGGCGTGCACTCGCCGAAGTTCGAGCACGAGAAGGACGCCGACGCGCTGGCCGCCGCCGTGGAACGGTACGGCGTGCACCACCCCGTACTCGACGATCCCGAGTTGGACATGTGGCAGCAGTACGCCGCCCGGGCCTGGCCGACCCTGTCGGTGATCGACCCGGAGGGTTACGTGGTGGCCACCATGGCCGGCGAGGGTCACGCCGAGGGGTTGGCCCGGCTGATCGACGAGTTGATCGCCACTCACGAGGCCAAGGGCACCCTGCACCGGGGCAGCGGCCCGTACGTCCCGCCGCCCGCACCGGAGACCGCGCTGCGCTTCCCGGGCAAGGCGGTGCTGCTGCCGGACGGCAACCTGCTGGTCTCCGACTCGGCCCGGCACTCCCTGGTCGAGGTGGGCCCGGACGGCGAGACTCCGATTCGCCGGATCGGCTCGGGCGACCGGGGCCGGGCCGACGGTCCGGCCGGGGCGGCGACCTTCTCCGAACCGCAGGGCCTCTGCCTGCTGCCCACGCACGTCGCCGAGGTGGCCGGCTACGACCTGGTGGTCGCCGACACGGTCAACCACCTGCTACGCGGCGTACGCCTGGAGACCGGTGAGGTGGTCACGGTGGCCGGCAGCGGCCGGCAGTGGCGCGCCGAGGTCGACGACCACGCGCACGACGCGATCGCCGTGGATCTTTCCTCCCCGTGGGACCTGGCCTGGTACGACGACAAAGTCATCATCGCGATGGCCGGCATCCACCAGCTCTGGTGGTTCGACCCGATCAAGCGGACCGCCGGCATGTACGCCGGCACCACGGTCGAGGCGCTGCGCGACGGCCCGCTGGACGAGGCGTGGATGGCTCAGCCGTCCGGGCTTTCCGTCTCGGCGGACGGCGCCCGGCTCTGGGTCGCCGACAGCGAGAGCAGTGCCATCCGGTACGTCGAGAACGGCGTCCTGGGCACCGCCGTCGGGCAGGGCCTGTTCGACTTCGGTCACGTGGATGGGCCGGCGGAGTCGGCGCTGCTCCAGCATCCGCTGGGCGTGTGCGCACTGCCGGACGGCTCGGTGCTGATCGCGGACACGTACAACGGCGCGGTCCGCCGCTTCGACCCGGCCAGCAACCAGGTCTCCACCGTCGCCGACGGGCTCGCGGAGCCGAGCGACCTGGTGCTCACCCCGGCCGGCGAGGTGCTGGTGGTGGAGTCCGCCGCGCACCGGCTGACCCGACTGGCCCCGGGCGCGCTGTCCGCCGCCGGCGCCAGCACGGTGGACGGCCCCCGGCACCGCACCGAGCGGAAGCCGACCGACGTCCCGGCCGGCGAGGTCACCCTGGACATCGTCTTCACTCCCGCACCGGGGCAGAAGTTGGACGAGACGTACGGGCCGTCGACCCGGCTGGTGGTCTCGGCGTCCCCGCCGGAGCTGCTGGTGGAGGGTGCCGGCACGGGCACCGAACTGTCCCGCCGGCTGGTGCTCAACGGCGACGTCACCGGCGGGGTACTCCAGGTGACCGCCCAGGCGGCGACCTGCGACGCGGACGTCGAGCACGCAGCCTGCCACCTGACCCGGCAGGACTGGGGCGTACCGGTCCGGGTGGTCGACGGCGCCGCGACCCGGCTCCCGCTGGTCCTGCGCGGCCTCGACGCCTAGCTGAAAGGAAGGGTCCCTTGTTATACAAAATCCGATAACAAGGGACCCTTCCTTTCACGCGAACGGGGCCAGCGGGACTTCGGCGTCGATCAGGGTGGCCCGGACCAGTTCGGTGGCGGAGACCGCGCCGGGAGTGTCTCCGTGTACGCAGATCGACTGCACCGGGCAGGGGATGACGGTGCCGTCCACGGCCACCACGGTTCGTTCGGTGGCCATCCGTAGCGCCCGGTTGGCCACCTGCTCCGGGTCGGTGACCAGCGCGCCGGGTGAACCACGCGGCACCAGGGCCCCGTTGGGCAGGTAGCCGCGATCGGCGAACGCCTCGGCGACGACCGGCAGGCCCGCGCCGACGGCGAGCTGGGCGAGCATCGAGCCGGGCAGGCAGAGCACCGGCATCTCGGGGTCGTGGCCGGTGACCGCGGCGACCACCGCCGCCGCCTGGGACTCGTCGGTGCTGGCCGCGTGGTAGAGCGCGCCGTGCGGCTTGAGGTAGCGGACCCGGGTGCGGAACAGCTGGCAGAACGCGCTGAGCGCACCCAGTTGGTAGGTCACCTCGTCGCGCAGCTCGGCGAAGTCGTACTCGATGCGCCGCCGACCGAAGCCGGCCAGGTCCCGGTAGCCGACCTGCGCGCCCACCGCGACCCCGCGCCGGGCCGCGCCCTCGCAGACCCGCCGCATCGTGGACGGGTCGCCGCCGTGGAAGCCACAGGCGACGTTGGCGGACGTGACCAGGTCCAGCAGCGCCTCGTCGTCGCCGAGCCGCCAGATGCCGAATCCCTCGCCCAGGTCAGCGTTGAGGTCCATGGAATCTGACGGTAGTACCTGGCCGGGCCTGCGCGAGCGGGGTCACGTCGGACACCACCCCGATGACCGGGTATCCACCGGTGGTCGGATGGTCGGCGAGGAAGATCAGGGGTTGTCCGTCCGCAGGCACCTGCACCGCGCCGAGCACGATGCCCTCGCTGGGCAGTTCGCCGGCGATCGCGCGGGGCAGCGTCGCGCCGGCGAGCCGCGCGCCGACCCGGTTGCTCACCGGGCTGACGGTGTACGCAGTGCCGAACAGCCGGTCCAACGCGGCTGGCGTGAACCAGTCGTCACGAGGGCCGGGATGCAGCGTCAGGTGCAGCTCGGCCGGGGCGGCTGTGCCGACGGTCAGGTCCACCGGTGCGGGCTCACCCAGCGGCTGCCCGAGCGGCAGCCGGTCCCCGTCGCGCAGCGGAGGAGGCCCCAGCCCGGAGAGAGTGTCGGTGGCCCGGCTGCCGAGCACCGGCGGTACGTCGATTCCGCCCGCCACGGCCACCCAGCTCCGTACGCCCCGGGGGGCGGGGCCGATCCGCAGCACCGTACCGGCCGGCAGGCTGAGCGGTCGGCCGGTGTCGCCGGGCCGGTCGCCGGCGTGCACGGCCACCTCCGCGCCGGTGATCGCCACGGTGGCGGCCCGGGTCAGCCGCAGCACGCAGCCGGTCAGGGTGATCTCCAGACCGGCGGCGTGCTCCGGGTTGCCGACCAGCCGGTTGGCCAGCCGCAGGGCGGCGGGGTCGAGGGCACCGGAGCGGGGTACGCCCAGGTGCGCCCAGCCGGGCCGACCCAGGTCCTGCACGGTGGTGAGCGCGCCGGCGCGGAGCACCTCGATCTCGACCGGCCCGGTCACGCCGCCGCCATCCGGACCTGCGCGCCCGGGCCGAGCCGGGCCGGCGGGTCGGCGTGCACGTCGAAGAGCACCAGGTCGGTGCGGCCCACCAGCAGCCAGCCACCGGGGGACGCGCCCGGGTAGATGCCGGCGTACGGGCCGGCGAGGGCGACCGAGCCGGCCGGAACCCGGGGGCGGGGGGTGGCCAGCCGGGGCAACGCCAGCTCGGCGGGCAGCCCGGTCAGGTAGGGGAACCCGGGGGCGAAGCCGCAGAAGGCGACCCGGAACCGGGTGTCGGTCAGCCGGCGCAGCACGGCCGGCACGTCGACCCCCCAGTGCTCGGCGACCGTCGGCAGGTCCGGGCCGTCGAAGTCGACCGGTACGACCACCTCCGCGTCGGCGGTCACCCGGCCGGTCGCATCCTCGCCTTCGACGGCGGCGGTGACCGTCCGTGCCCAGCGGGACAGCAGCTCGGCTGTGGCCACCGAGTCGGGCAGGCCGTCGAGCAGAACGGTGTTGGCCGCCGGCACGATTTCGGCGGCGATCAGTTCGCCCTGCGTACGGCGTCGCCACAGCTCGGCCCGCCACGCCTCGACCAGGGCTGGCACGGGTACGTCGGCGGAGGCGGTGCAGTCGAGCAGCAGGGCGTGCGCCCCGACGGGTCGGATCCGCATCCGCTCATCCTCGCCGATGTCGTGCCGGGCAGGTGTTCACGGTGGTGGTGCCGGGCGTCACCAACACGACTACTTGTAAGTAACCTACGGTGCCGTAACCTGATGGCGTGACCACCTCAGCCCCGCTCCGACTGAAGCCAGTCGACATCGGTAAGCCCCGGATGCGCGGCTGGCTGCACACGTACGCCTTCTTCGTCGCCCTGGTCTGCGGCATCGTGCTCTGCTCGATCGCCGCCAACCGACCGGGTTGGGCGCCGTTGGTGAGCTGCGTCGTCTACAGCCTGACCGTCTGCGGTCTCTTCGGCACCAGCGCGCTGTACCACCGTCGAGTGTGGTCCGAGCGTGGCTACCAGGTGATGCGCCGGATGGACCACTCGATGATCTTCGTGTTCATCGCCGGCACGTACACGCCGTTCTGTGTGCTGCTGCTCGACGCCCGTCCGGCCACCGTGATGCTGGCCCTGGTCTGGGGCGGCGCACTGGCCGGCGTGGCGCTCAAGGTGGTCTGGCCGCACGCGCCGCGCTGGGTCTCCGCGCCGCTCTACCTGGCACTCGGCTGGGTGTCGGTGGCCATGCTGCCGGAGATCCTGCACGGTGGCGGCGTCGCGGCTCTGGTGTTGCTGATCGTCGGCGGCGCGGTCTACAGCGTCGGCGCGGTGTTCTACGCGCTGCGCCGGCCCAACCCGTGGCCGACCGTCTTCGGGCACCACGAGTTCTTTCACGCCTGCACCCTGCTGGCCGCGCTCTGCCACCACATCGCGATCTACTTCGCCCTGTTCGCCTGAGCGCACACGCGAGCCGGGGCCCCGCCACGCTGCGGGACCCCGGAGTGCGCGAGCGAAGGGTCAGACCGGCCGGCCCGGTCGGCGCACCTCGCGGTACTCCCGCATGACCTGGTCGTCCTGGACCGGCACCACGCGGTCGGCCACCACCCGGTCGGTAGCGACCGGCGGCGACCACCGTGCGGCGGCGGCTGCTCCAGAAGTAGAGGGTGACGAGCAGGCCGGCGACTCCGGCCAGCATCAGCACCCAGCCGACCACGGCCAGGTTCAGCCAGCCCAGATCGGCCTCCACGGCGAATGCGAAGATCGCGCCCAACGCGATCAGGAAGATGCTGCCACCAATGCCCATGTCTCGCTCCTCGGCTCTAACCTGGCGTACGTCCCGCCGCGGCCGTCGGTAGGGGTGCGGCACCCATCGACATACCCCGGCACGAAGATCGCCAATCGGGCAAGCTGGGGGCATGACGGACGCTCACGCCGAGACGCGGACACTGGTGTTGCTCCGGCACGCGAAGGCCGAGCAGGGTAGCGACGAGATGGACGACGCCGACCGGACGCTCAGCACGCGCGGGCACGCCGATGCCGAGGCGGCCGGCGCCTGGCTGGCCCACCACGGGTTGCTACCCGACGTGGTGCTCTGCTCGACGGCCCGACGTACCCGACAGACCTGGCACGGGGTGGCCATGGGCATGACCGGCTCGCCGCCGGAGGGCGGGCCGGGCGGTCCCCGCCCGAGCGTGCGTTACGAGCCCGGGGCGTACGACGCCCACCCCGAGGAGCTGTTGGCGCTGGTCCGCACCGTCGAGCCGGCAGCCCGGACGGTGCTGCTGATCGCCCACAATCCGGGCATCTCGCTGCTCTCCGCGTTGCTCGACCCGGAGGGGGCAGCCGAGGAGGGTCTGCGGACCGCAGAGGTGGCGGTGCACCGCAGCACGCTCGGCTGGTCGGAGCTGGAGCGCGCGGGCGCGCCGATCACCGAACGGCACACCGCACGCGGCTGAGCCACCCGCCGATGCTCGACGGGTGGCTCAGTCGTACGCGGCTCAGGAGGGCGGCGCGGTCGGTGGCGGCGGATCGGGCGGCGGCGGCATCATCGCCGTGGGGTGGGAGAGCCGGTTCTCCTCCACGATGAGCGTCCGGGCGCGCTTGCGCCGGTCCTGCCAGAACCAGACCGTGGTCAGCAGCACGGCCAACCCGGCCAGGATGAACACCCAGCCGACCGCCCGTACGTCTATCCACCAGACGTTGGCTCTGAGCGCGAAGGTCAGGATTGCGCCGATCGCGATCAGAAAGATGCCGCTTCCTACACCCATGTGCGCTGCACTCCCCCGTGCGGTGGCTCTGGGCGTGCTCTGTCGTGGTCATGCGACGGTTACCCGCCACGCCGCCCGCGTACCCGACCGGGCTCGCCCAATGCGGGGGCCGGGAGCGACACGAACCCGGCAGGCGGACGCCGGAACCGGACACGGCAACGGCCGGTGGGGCAGTTGCCCCACCGGCCGTCGGTGTCGGCGCCGGGTGGTGCGACCCGGAGCCTTCAGGCGTGCCGTGGAACGGTCAGAAGGCCTCCTCCGGGAGGTCCATGATGTCGAGGTCGGCACCCTCGATGATCCGCCGGTCCGCACCGATGCGCGGCAGCACCTCACGGGCGAAGAACCGGGCAGCGGCCACCTTGCCGGTGTAGAACGCCTTGTCGGTGCTGGAAACCTCGCCGGCCAGCGCCTTCAGCGCCACGTCGGCCTGCTTCTGCAGCAGCCAGCCGACCACCAGGTCGCCGATGGCCAGCAGGAACCGCCGGCTGCTCAGCCCCACCTTGTAGAGCGCGCGGGTGTCGCCACCCTGCGCCTCGCCCAGCCAGCCGGTCAGTACGCCGAGGATGTTCTGGATCTCGGCGAGCGCCTTGCCGAGCG
Source organism: Micromonospora vulcania (assembly GCF_042658605.1). Classification (NCBI taxonomy): domain Bacteria; kingdom Bacillati; phylum Actinomycetota; class Actinomycetes; order Micromonosporales; family Micromonosporaceae; genus Micromonospora; species Micromonospora vulcania. The sequence continues at coordinate 26,116 of NZ_JBHSQS010000011.1, forward strand.
CCTGACGCTCCTCCTTGAGCTGGCCGTTGCCCGCCTCGGAGGAGATGAACTCCTGGATTTCGCCGGCGACCGCCAGCAGCGCCTTACCGTTGTCCCGGACGATCTTGCGGAAGATCAGGTCGAGGCTCTGGATGGCGGTGGTGCCCTCGTACAGGGTGTCGATCTTGGCGTCCCGGACGTACTGCTCCAGCGGGTAGTCCTGGAGGAAGCCGGAGCCGCCGAAGGTCTGCAGCGCTTCGTGGCCGAGCAGCTCGTACGCACGCTCCGACCCGACGCCCTTGACCAGCGGCAGCAGCAGGTCGTTGACCCGCTTGGCCAGCTTGGTGGCCTTCTCGTCGCCGGCCGCCTCGGCGATGGCGACCTTGTCCTGCCAGGTGGCGGTGTAGAGGACCAGGGCGCGCAGACCCTCGGCGTACGACTTCTGCAGCAGGAGCGAGCGCCGCACGTCCGGGTGGTGGGTGATGGTGACCCGCGGCGCGGTCTTGTCGCCCTGCCGGATCAGGTCGGCGCCCTGCACCCGGTTCTTCGCGTACTCCAGGGCGTTGAGGTAGCCGGTGGAGAGCGTGGCGATCGCCTTGGTGCCGACCATCATCCGGGCGTACTCGATGATCATGAACATCTGCCGGATGCCGTCGTGCTTGTCGCCCAGCAGCCAGCCCTTGGCCGGTACGCCGTGCTCGCCGAAGGTCACCTCGCAGGTGTTGGAGACCTTCAGGCCCATCTTGTGCTCGACGTTGGTGGCGTAGACGCCGTTGCGCTCGCCCAGCTCGCCGGTGGTCTCGTCGAAGTGGTACTTCGGCACGACGAAGAGCGACAGGCCCTTGGTGCCGGGGCCGCCGACACCCTCCACGCCCACCGGGCGGGCCAGCACGTAGTGCACGATGTTGTCGCTGAGGTCGTGCTCACCCGAGGTGATGAAGCGCTTGACGCCCTCGATGTGCCAGGTGCCGTCCGGCTGCTGGATGGCCCGGGTACGACCGGCGCCGACGTCCGAGCCGGCGTCCGGCTCGGTGAGCACCATGGTGGAGCCCCACTGCTTGTCGATGAAGAGCTTGGCCCACTGCCGCTGCCGCTCGGTGCCCTCGACGTGCAGCACGTGCGCGAAGGACGGACCGGAGGCGTACATCCAGACTGGAGCGTTCGAGCCGAGCACCAGCTCGGCGAGTGCCCACCAGAGGGCGCGCGGGGCGTTGGTGCCACCCAGCTCGGGCGGCAGGTCCAGCCGCCAGAACTCGGAGTCCATGAACGCCTGGTAGGACTTCTTGAACGACTCCGGCAGCGGCGCGGTGTGCGTGGCCGGGTCGAAGACCGGTGGGTTGCGGTCACTGTCCGTGTAGCTGGCGGCCAGATCCTCCCGGGCGAGGCGGTCGACCTCGGCGAGGAAGCTGCGGGCGGTGTCGGTGTCGAGATCCGAGTACGGCTCCTGGCCGAACGCCCGGTCCGCCCCGAAGACCTCGAACAGGTTGAATTCGAGATCCCGGAGGTTGCTCTTGTAGTGGGTCATGCTCACTGGCCCCGCTTCCGGACAGGTGTTACCGATCAGTAACCCCGACTGTATTACTCGCGGGTAGCCACCGACAAGCCGATCGACCAAGTGACGGCCATTACACACTCGCGCGCCGCAGCGCTCGGGCCGACCGGTCAGCTCTCGGCGGCGCCGACCTCCCAGCTGGGTACGGCCGCCGTCGCGCCGGTCCGGGCACCGACGTACTCCATCAGGACCAGCGCGATGTCGTCGTCGAGCCGCCCCTGCACCCACTCGACCAGAGCGGTCTCCAGCGAGGCCAACCCGTCGGCGACGGTGCCGTGGCCGAGCAGTCGCCAGGCCCGGTCGGCGGTGGGAAAGAACTCGCCGTCCCGCCGAGCCTCGCCGAGGCCGTCGGTGAACAACAGCAGGCGGTCGCCGGGCTCCAGGCGTTCCACCCGGGGACGGACCACCGGCATGAACCCGAGCGGGGGCGCCGGCGCCGGTGGCTCCAGCGGGATCACCGCGCCCCGACGCAGCAGCAGCGGCGGCGGGTGCCCGCAGTTGACGATGGTGAGCGTGCCGCCGCGCTCCTCCACGAGCGCCGCGGTCACGAAGTCCTCGTCGCCGACGTTGCGGGCCACCGCGCGGTCCAGGTCGGTGACGACGGCGCGCAGGTCGGCCCGTTCGTAGGCCACGTGGCGGTAGGACCCGAGGACGATGCTGGCCAGCCGGACCGCGTCCAGGCCCTTGCCGCGTACGTCACCGATGATCATGCGTACGCCGTAGGGCGTGTCGATCGCCTCGTACAGGTCGCCGCCGATCTCGGCCGTCGCGGTGGAGGAGATGTAGCGGCCGGCCACCGCAAGCGTGCCGACCTGCGGCCCGAGCGGGCGCAGCACCGCCTGCTGTGCCACCGCGGCGAGCTTGGACAACTCGGCGATCTGCTCCGCCTGCCGCTGCCGCACCCAGGCCACCGCCGCGGCCAGCCCGGTGGCGACCGCCACCCCGACCGCGTTGACCGAGGTGGCCAGCAACATCTCCGGATCGGCCAGAGCGAAGCCGGCCCCGATCAGGGTCGCCGCGACGCCCACTCCCAGCACCACCCGCCAGGACGCCACGGCGGCCGCCAGGAGGGGCGCGGCCACCAGCAGCGCGACGTAGTGCGCCGAGCGGCCGTCCGCCAGATCCACCGCCGAGACGATCGCGAGCAGACCGAGGGCCGCGCCGAGGCCGGCGCGGGATCCGGGGCTCAGTGGGCGGCGGCGGCCCGACTGGAGGAGTCGCGTGGGTACGAGGAACAGCATGCCTGATCCGCGTGCACGGGTGAATGAACCTGGCCCGTCGTCCGAGAGAGTTCTGTCCACCCGGCCCAGGTGCGCGACCGGATCAACACCGCCCGTACCGCTCAGCCGAGCACCTCGTAGCGCACCGTGAGCGCGCCCACGTCGACCGAGGCGATGGTGGCGAACGCGGCCCGGGAGAGGTCCAGGCAGCGGCCGTCGATGAACGGACCGCGGTCGTTGATCCGGACCACCACCGACTTGCCGTTGGCCGGGTTGGTCACCCGGACCTTGGTGTTGAACGGCAGCGTCTTGTGCGCGGCCGTCAGCGCGTTCGGGTTGAACGACTCGCCGTTCGCGGTGAGCTGACCATCGGAGTAGAAGGAGGCACCGCACGAGCCGCTCTCCAGCACCTTCGGTGCCGCCGTGGTCTTCTTCGCGGTAGCACTCGGCTTCGGCGCGGCGGTGCGGGTCCGGCCCCGGGAGGCGGCCTGCGCCGACCGGCTCGCGGACGGGCTGGCCGTCGCGCTCGGCGAGGCGCTGGCGCTCGGGGAGGCGGCCGGCGAGGTGGGGGCGAGGCTGCTGGCGGCGACGGTCGGGGTGAACTCGACAGCGGCCGTCCCGGACTGGGCGGAGCCCGAGGTCAGCTGCACGGCACCGACGGTGCCCCCGACGGCGAGGACGACGCCGACCGCCGCGGTGGCCGCGATGCCCGCCGGAGAGGAGAAGATGCGGGTACGGGAGTGCCTACCTGCCACCGGCCCGGTCCTTTCGTCGAATGAACAAACCGGGTCGGACCGTAACGAGAGAAGTACTTCCGAAGTCAACGTGATCATTGTGGTATGCCCGTATTTGCACTGGTACGTGTAGCCGATCATCCGAGGTGGGGTGGGCCGGCCGGCCCGGGTGCCGACACGTCGGGAGTGCGTACCGCAGGATGGGCGAATGGCCGCCAATCTGACCGAACGCCTCGTCACCCTGTTCCGCTGGATCGACCCCGGTCCGGGCACCAGCCACCTGGTCAGCGACATCTCCGGCTGGTGGCGGGACCCGGCGGTGCTGGCCGAGCTGGGACCGGCCCTGGCGGCGCCGTACCGGGCCGCCCAGCCGACCGTGGTGCTCGCCCCGGCGGTCACCGGGCTGCTGCTCGGGCCACTGGCCGCCACCGCCCTCGGTGTCGGCTTCGTGGCCGCCTACAAACCCGGTGACGGACGGCTGCCCGCCGGGCCGCTCACCTGGGCACAGAGCCCGCCGGACTACCGCGGCCGGCAGGTCGACCTGGCGGTCCGGGACCGACACCTCGGCCCCGGCGACCGGGTCCTGGTGGTGGACGACTGGGTACGGACCGGGGCGCAGATCCGCGCCCTCTACGACATTTGCGCGGCACGCGGCGCCGAGGTGCTGGGCACCTCGGTGGTTGCCGTCGACTGCCCACCCGAGGTCGCGGCCGAACTGCGGATCACCGGGCTGGTGACCGGCGCGGATCTGCCGGGTTGACCTCAACCTCGCTTCAAGCCGGACGATCGATGGATGAGTGACGGAATCCTGGACGAGGCGTACGAGCGACTCCACCACACCGGCCCGGAGTACGAGGGCTGGCTGTCCAACCACGGGCCGATGGCCGTCGAGGCGCTGGCCCGGCACGGCCACCAGCAGCGGGTGCACCGCTGGCTCGACCACTACCTCGGCCGACTCGACGAACTGCCTCGCGGGCTGCGCCCGATCGACGACTGGCGGGCGGCGTTGGGAGACCCGAAACGGGCCGGGGACTGGCTGGCGTACTTCGACCGGCAACTGCGCGAACACCCCTGGCGGGAGGTGCTCGGCACCTGGTGGCCCCGCCTGCTGCCCGGCATCGCGGCCGGCGCCACCCACGGCGTGATCCGGGTCGGGCACGCCGTACGCGCCCTCGACACACCCGACGCCGGCCCGCAACGCCGCACCGAACTGGGCCAGGCGCTCGGCTACTGGGCGGCCCGCTGGCAGCCGGTGCCCGGTGCCGACCGGCTCATCGACCTGGCGGCGGGGGATCAGCCGAACGACTCCGGCGATCGGGGTGCGGTGGATGTGGCCACCGCGTTGGCCGGGCTGCCCCGGATCGACGACCGCTCCGGGGGCATCCTCGATCGGCTGGGCCGGCTGCCCCGCGTACCCCGGTGGGAGCCGGCGCTCGCGGCGCTGCGCCCCGCGCGGACGCCGGCCGAGGCGGAGCGGGGGCTCACCACGCTGGTGCACCGGGCCGGCCTGGACTACCTGCGCTTCGGGCACGCCGCGCCGGTCATGCTGGTGCACGCGGTGACCGCACCGACGGCCGTGCTGCGTACCCTGCCGGCCCTGGATCGGGCGCTCTGGGCGCCGAGCCTCGCCGCGGCCTGGGCCGCGACGGCGGCCATGACCTCGGTGTACGCCCCAGCGGACGGGATCGCGCCGCCCACCGTGCCGGTCGCACCCCCGGCGGAGGTCTTCGCCCGCGCGGCCCGGCACGGCGACGAGCACGTGGTGAAGCTCGCCGACGCGGTGCTGGACGCGCACGCCGCCACCGGCGACGACCGGCTGCTCGCCGCCGCCGGCTACGCCGGTCAACTGATCTGATCGGAGGCCCGCGTATTACGGCGGCGGCGCGGGCCACGCTCGCCTAGCCTCGGCAGGATGTGGCCTCGCATCGGTGAACTGCGCGCGCTCGCCCTCGGCACCCCCGGCGAGCTGCGGGAGACCCTGAACACCCTGGTGCTGGCCGGGGTGAAGACCGCGACCGCCGGCCGGCTCGCCGAATACGCGCAGGAGGGCGAGGAGCTGGAACGGGTCGGCGAACGGCTGGCCCTGGTCGATGACGACGACGCGCTGGCCGGCCTGGTGGAGATCACCGGCGTGGAGGTGGTCCGCTTCGCCGACGTGCCGTGGGACTTCGCCCGGGCCGAGGGCGAAGGAGACCGCTCGATCGAGGAGTGGCGGGCCGGTCACTCGGCCTACTGGGCGCGGCTCGGCACCCCGGTCGAGGACGACACCCCGATCGTCTGCCTCCGACTGCGGTTGGTCTCCGCCGGCGAGGGCGGCGTGGCCAGCGGCGACCTCGGCACCTGAGCCCCGGTCAGTCAGCCGCGCAGCTCGGGCAGCAGCCGGGTCGCCACGTCCGCCAGGACGGCCTCGTCGCCCGCGTACCAGCTGCTGGCCCGTGGCCAGTGCGTCACCACGTCGGTGAAGCCGAGCCCGGCGGCCCGGCCGACCTGGTCGGCGAAGAACTGCGCACTGCTGAGCGAGAAGACCGGTGCCGAGTCCAGTGACAGGTAACGGTCCAGAGTGGCCGGATCGCGGCCGGCCTCATCCAGCGTCCGGTCCAGCCGCGCGGACAGTGCCGTCACGCTGGCCCACCAGCTCTCCAGGTCGTTGTCGTCACCGGTCCCGGTGGTCACCCAGCCCTGACCGAAGCGGGCCACCAGCCGCATCGACCGTGGCCCGTTGGCGGCCACCACGAACGGTACCCGGGGCTGCTGGAGGCAACCGGGATTGTTCCGGGCGTCCACCGCGGCGAACCAGTCGCCGCGCCACGTCGTGCCGTCCTCCCGCAGGATCAGGTCCAGCAATTCGGTGAACTCTGTGAACCGGTCGACCCGCTGGCGCGGCGGCAGGGTCTCGCCGCCCAGCACCGCCGAGTCGAAGCCGATGCCGCCGGCGCCCAGACCGAGCAGCAGCCGGCCTCCGGACACGTCGTCCAGCGTGGTGATCTGCCGGGCGAACGCGGCCGGGTGCCGGAAGTTCGGCGACGCCACCAGGGTGCCCAGCCGCATCCGCGAGGTCACCGTGGCGGCGGCGGTCAGCGTGCCCATCGAGTCGAACCACGGGCCGTCCACGAGGTCCCGCCAGCCCAGATGGTCGTACGTCCAGGCGTGGTCGAAGCCCCACTCCTCGGCCTGGCGCCAGCGGCGCTGCGACTCCGTCCAGCGCTGATCCGGCAGGATCACGATGCCAATCCGCATGATCGCCAGCCTAGCCGCGTCGGGCCGTTACCCGGTCGATTGCCGCCGCTGGCACCGCCTCGAACAGGGAGCTCGCCAGCTAGACCGGGGACGCCGGCGGTGCCGGTTCTTCGCTACCGTCTCATCGTGGACCTACCTGCGCGGCGGATCGGCACGGTACGAACGCTCGGCACCGTGTCGTTGGTGGCCGGCTTCATGACCACGCTGCTCAGCCTGTCGTCCGGCTACCACGGGCTCAAGGCGCACATCCTCGCCGCCTTGCTCATCCTGACCGGCATCGGCCTACGGATCGAGGCGGCGATCACCGACCGCAGGGCGTAGTTCCGCCGCCACCGACCGGCTGATGTGACGCCCGCCACTCTGGCGGTTTGTAGGGGTTCCCTCGGCGGCTCCGACCCCTCGGTGAGCGGGCACCCGGACGGGGTGTCGCCCGAGGAGAGGACCACCCGAGATGACGAAGGTGACCGCACAGCTGTCGGTGTCGGTGGGCGGTTTCTACGCCGGCCCGGTGCACAGCGGCGACGGCGACTGGATCGACTCCGCCGAGAGCGCCGCGTTCTTCCGGGTCACCCGCTGGGTGACCGAAGCGTCGGCGTGGCGCGAGCGGCAGGGCTTCGCCGGCGGGGAGCGGGACACCAACTCGGACGTGGTCGCCGAGTCCTTCGGGGCGGCCGGCGCGTACGTAATGGGGCGTCGGATGGCGGACGGCGGTGAGGTGCCGTGGGGCGACGAGCCGCCGTTCCGCGCGCCGGTCTTCGTCGTCACGCACCGCCCCCGCGAGACCCTGCTGCGCGGCGGTGGCACCAGCTTCACGTACGTCACCGACGGCGTGGCCAGCGCCGTCGAGCAGGCGCGCGCCGCCGCCGGTGGCAAGGACGTCGCGGTGGCCGGGGGCGGCAGCCTGGTGCGGCAGGTCATCAAGGCTGGCCTGCTCGACGAGTTGGAGCTGCACGTCGTACCGGTCGTGCTCGGCACCGGCCTGCGGCTGTTCGACGCGGACCTCGACCTGGACGAGAAGGAGGCGATCGAGTTGACGCCGACCCGCGTCATCTCCACGCCGCAGGTGACCCACATCCGCTACAAGGTCGGTGGTCGCGCCGCGCTCGTGCTCGACGACCGGGGTAGCGGCGGTGGCCCGACGACGGTCGGCTGACCATCGGCGACCGGCACCTACAGGCGGGACAGCACCAGCAGACGGTTGCCGTCGGGATCGGTGACCCGCGCGGAGCGCTCGCCCCACGGCTGGTCGGCCGGCTCCTCGGTCACCGTCGCGCCGCCCGCCCGCAGTACTTCCATGGCCGCGTCACAGTCATCGGCATAGACACACAGCTCCCAACGGCAGGTATGGGAAGGGCCGCCGGCATCCGGGTCGGCGGCCAGGCCCAACTCACTGCTGCCCAGCCGGAGCGCGACGAACTCGGGATCGCCGTCATCCGGAAAGCGGTAGGTCAACTCAAAGCCCACGACCTCCAGGTAGAACGCGATCAACCGCGGCAGGTCGTGCGTAGTCACGATCGGAAACGCTTCGGTGAACACGGGACCACCTCCAGGCCGGACATTAGCCGGCACGGATGCCTACCGCACCAACCTCGACGGCGCTAGTCCCCGTTGACCCTGCTCAATCTGCGACCTAAAGGACGCGACATGGCCTGCCGGTTCCCCTACGGTTCCAGCGTGTCTCGAATGCCGACTCCCTCGGACGACTGGCGCCACGACGAGTTGCGGCGGCTGTGCGACCGTGAGCGTGCGATGACGGCCGAGCTGGCGGATACCCGCGACGCGATCGCGCGGCTCGTCAGGCAACTCCTGCCGGCGCACACTCCGAAGTCGAGGACCGAGCCAGTCGTACAGGCCAGCGGGTACGCCCGCTGGATGATCGACAACATGCGCGACGGCAAGCTGCGGCTCCGACCCGGTTCGCCAGGCGAGTATTGAGCTTGCGTCGGGAAGCCTGGGCCGGGACCGGCACTGTCAGTCGAGCGATCGAGCCACTGACCGCCAGGCGTCGAACGCCCACCGGAGGTGCGTGGTGTCGGCGCTGGTGAAGACCGTTTGCAGGTATGTGGCGTCGACGAAGTTGTAGCCGTAGAGGACGTATTTGACCTCGCCGTCGTGACGGTAGAGCCAAGCGGCGCGATGACCGATCCCACCGCTACCGCCCTCGCCCACCTTGCCGGTCGGGTTCGGTGGCAGCTCGGCATCGAGCGAGGCGATGATGCTGGCACCGTCCGCGCACCGCCATTCGCCTCCCGTTGCGACGCGTACCGTCCGGCCCGGGGCGTGCCACGTCGTGCCGCCAAGCGTGGTGCGACCCCGCGTCCAGGAACCGAGCAGCTCTATCGACCAACCATCGTCCAACGACGTACGGCCCTGATTCATCGCGAGCCCCGCTACTCGTGACGAGCTTCATGCGTAGCCGCTTCGTTGAACCGCCGGCCAAGGAGGGCTGCGCCGCGGAACAGCAGAGCGAGCAGGGTGCCGATGATGCTGGCGGTCAGCAGGGTCCAGGGATCACCCATGACCAGACGCGCCAGTGCGTAGGTGGTCAGCACCACGAGCACAGCCAGCAGGCCCCATTTGAGCCGGTGGATCACCCGGCCGGATCGGGCCAGCCTGTTCCTGAGCAATTCGTTCGTCGCTCCCGAACGGGCGTAGATCACGGCCCCGACGATGATGGCAACCGAGAGCTGCGCGGCGGCACCGCCGATGGCGAACGGCAGCCCGGGCAACTCACCGGCGGTCACCATTGCTGTGCCGCCCGCGGTGAAACCAGTCAAACCGAGGAACACGACCGTGCCTGCCAGGACGCTCTTGCGGGCGCCGCGCCGGGCGGCGGCCGGATCGGCAAGGGGCACGCGGTCGTTGCGTACGTCCATGGGTCAGGTCTCCTCGGCTGCTGCGTCCAGCGACGCCGGTCGCCACAACCTAACGTGCTCGCCCCACTACCGCTGTCCCACGAGCTGCGGTGGCTCCCACCCCCGCGCCGGGGAGGCTAGCCTCTACCGCACTGTGACAGGGGTGCGAGTGTGCAGCATCGGCTGCGGCTGGTGATGGCTGAGCCGCCGGCGGGTCGCCTGCCGGGCCAGCCGTACATTCCTGCCGCCAGGTTCCGCCGCACCCAAGCTGAACGCGTCGATCAACTGCTGTCCTGGGAACGGCCGGACCAGGCGTTCTTCGCGGCTGGCGCGTGCCACGTGCTCGCCTGGGTTGCCGCCGAGCAGTACGCCTCAGCCGGCTTCGGCATCGTCGGACTGCGTCAACGGGATAGGCCGTACGTCAGCCACGTCATCCTCAGCAACGGCAGCTGGGCCTTCGACCACGACGGCTGGACTCCGTTGCCCGAGCTACTGCGCGCCACCGCGGAGTACGAACCAGAACCGGACTGGGAACTACTGCCAATCACGTCGACGCTTCGGGACTTCTGCACGGCTCACAAACACCGAATGCCCGAGCAGTACGCCCACGACCCGCTGCCACGTGCCCGGATCTATCTGCGACAGCGGCCCCGCCCACCGGAGGTGGGCTGATTCCTCCGTACACCCTTGGGGCGCGGAGCGACTCGGGACGTCGGCCTGTGCGTCCGGTGGATCCGGCATGATGGCGGCATGCCGAGCCCCGTCGTCCTTCGGACGGTCCTGCCCGACGACGTGCCCGTCGTGGAACGGCTCTGGCAGCTGTACCGGCACGACCTGTCCGAGTTCCGGGGCACTATGCCGGACGAGACGGGGGTGTTCACCCCTGGCCGCTTGCCCACCTACCTCGACAACCCGGACAGCTCCGGCTACCTCATCTGCCAGGACACCAGGCCCGTGGGCTTCGCCTTTGTGTCCGGCCTGGAAGTCCAGCCGCTGCGCATCGCCGAGTTCTTCGTCGTGCGAAGTGTGCGCCGCTCAGGCGTCGGACGTCTCGCCGCCCAGCAACTCTTCGCCAACCACACCGGACGCTGGGAGGTGGCCTTCCAGGAGGAGAACCCCGGCGCCGCCCGCTTCTGGCGCCAGCTCGCCGCCGAGGTCTGCCCGGCGGGCCACCGCGAGGAACGGCGCGCTGTTCCCGGCAAGCCGCACATCCCTCCAGACTCGTGGCTACTGCTGACGACCTGACACGCACGCTGGATCACACGACTGGACCTCGAAGGAGTACCGGGAATGAGACTGATGATCCGACGGGTGGAGCGGATCGAGACGCCCGTCATGTTCGTAACGGCCAAGGACGGTTCCGACGAGATCGGGCCGGCCTGGGATCGTCTGGAGACGATGCTCGGGTCGCTGAGGGGGCGCAGGTTCTTCGGCGTGTTCGATGACTCGGACGTCTACCGCTGCTGTGTTCAGGTCCGAGCCGGTGACGACGCCGCCCGCCTCGGCCTGACTCTCGGCGTCGTTCCAGGTGGCCGCTATCTGTGCGCCACGGTGCGTGGGCCGCAACCGGCGGCATATGCCCTCCTCACGCCAACGTTCGAAGAGCTGCGGCGCTCGGGTGAGCGAGACGACACCCGGCCGAGCATCGAGTACTACCGCCGCCACGACAGGATCGACCTGCTGATGCCCCTGCGGGACGGTGCCCGAGAACGGCACCAGCATGATCGCCGAGGGTTCGAAGATCGAAGGCCCTGACCGGGACTCGCGTCCTGACCAGGGCCTTCGTGTGGAGCGGGTGACGGGAATCGAACCCGCACTGTCAGCTTGGGAACTCGCTGGGGCCTGGGCATAGCCCAAGGTCAACGCTTCGCGGTCCTGGTCACGGAGCCCTTGGTTGACCGAGGTTCCCCGTGGTTTCCCGGCGCGACGGGCACGTAGGGGGCACGCCCGGCGGCCGGGTACGCCTGGGTGAGTAAGGCGGACCCGTACCGGCCCGCTCGGTGGCAAGCCAGTCCGGGGTGTGGACTGGCGCGGCAGCCGGAAGCCCCAACCCCGGCGGCGGCCAGCCCCGCCCGGCTTCCGAACCACCTGTGCACCCCAGCAAGGTCCGGCCCTATCGCAGGAATGCGCGCTCGTCGACCTGGCGGGATGGCTCGCCGAGGAAGGTACCGAGCGGCACCGGTCCGTACGCGAGGTTGAGGGTGTCGAGACGGTAGGACCAGTCACCGCCACACGACCCGACGAAGCGGTAGTTGATCTGCCACCGGACCCACTCACCCCGACGAAGCAGTACGGCGGGCGGGCGCCGATAGCGCCGGGGCATCCCGAACGGCGTGACGACCAACTCGACCCGTAGCCGCTCATCGACCAGGCGAAGGAGAACGTCGCGTTCAGGATCCTCGCGCAGGGTTTCCTCAGGTCTGAACGCGCTCGACTCCCGCATGTTGACCAGGTGAGTGAGGGGAACCGCCTGCACCGGCAACATGAACGCGACGGGGGCAGCATTCCGCCGGGCGGCCTCAGTGCCACCGCGTGATTGCTTGGTCCACGAGGTCCGGACCCACTGCACGACGGCATCCATACCTGGATACTCAACCGGACCTGCTCCAGCGAGCAACCCACATGCGGGTTTGCGATGGTCCCCGCTCCACGCGGGTGCGGTTGCCCGGCGGTGGTCGGTGGCTTCCCGCCCCGGCCGCGAAGCGGTCCGGGGCGGCTTCCCGCCGGACGGCCCACCGCACCCGCGCCGCGCGCAGCGCGGCGCCTTGATCCAATACAGAGTGATTCGGCAGCAAGCAGCATGGAACAATGGGCTGGGAACGCTGGCTTCGCGGCAGAGGCTGGGTCTGGTTAGGTGGAACGCACTTGGATGTGTTGCTTCGCCGTAACATGGGGGTGTCGCCAGCGGTATTGGAATCGGAAACCGGATTGTTCGACGGAGAGAGTTGTTGCATGTACATATCTCAACTGCGACTTACCGACATTCGCGGGTTTTACGACGAGCGGAGCGTGGAACTTGATCTTAAACGGCCTGACTCCTCGCACGCCGGATGGACGGTAATTGCAGGGAGGAACGGGTCCGGCAAGACATCTCTTCTGCGCGGGATGGCTCTAGCTATTAGCGGCCCCGCCGTGGCTCGAAACTTAGTCCCCGGATTTGAGAACTGGATATCGGTAGGGCACGTTTTTGGTAGGGCAGCAGTTCAAGTTGTATATGACCAAAAGGTAGACCGCACCGGCGGCAAGGGTGGAAGATTGCCAGACGGACCATTCTGGGCGGGCTTGGAATGGATTGCGCCATCGGAGGAGGAACATGGCCCCAGGCGTTTTGCTCAACCCGCATTAGTCGACTATCAGCCGAAGTCGAAAGCGAAGACAGTGCCACGTAGAGGGCCCTGGCAAGATAACCCTACCGGGTGGTTCTGTGCGGCCTACGGACCCTTTAGGCGACTAGAGGGCGGCTCCGGGAATGCGCAGCGCTTGATGCTGAGCCCAGGGCCAGTAGCTCGCCTGGCTAGTCTTTTCCATGAAGATGCCTCTCTGGCTGAGGGCGTTGGATGGCTGATCGAGCAGCATCTTCGATCCCTAGAGGAGAGGCCGGGGGCCGAAGAGGTTAAAAATGCAGCGATAGAAGTTCTCAGAGACGGACTCCTACCCGATGGTTACGATATTGCAAGAGTAGATTCAGAAGGCCTCTGGGTTACCAAGGATGGTCACCTCTACCCATTGCGAGAGATGAGCGACGGATACAGGACTGTCGCCTCTCTAGTTGTTGACTTGATCAAACAGATACATGAAGCGTATGGTGAATTGCTCGTTGACTTCAGTGGCGCCACTCCGCGAATTACAGCGCCAGGCGTCGTTATAATCGACGAGATCGACGCACACCTCCATGTGTCCTGGCAGAAGAGAATAGGCGAGTGGCTGAAAGGCCATTTCCCTCAGATTCAATTCATCGTTACAACTCATAGTCCGTACATCTGTCAATCAGCAGATCCCGGCGGTTTAATTAGCCTGCCGGGCCCCGAGGAGATGCGACCCCCACGTGTGGTCGATGAAGATTTGTACGAGAGAGTTGTTTTTGGTAGTGGTGACGATGCGGTAATGTCGGATCTCTTCGGCCTCGACACACCCTATTCAGAGCGCGCTGAGGCTCTCCGAGCGGAACTGGTGCAGCTAGAAGCGGCCGTTGTCACCGGTCGCGCAACTCGCCAGGAGTCCGAAAGGTACCGTGATCTTTCTAGAACACTAACAAGCTCTCCTGTCGCGAGAACGGAAGAGGTGGCCGCTCGTCTCCATCTTCGCGAATTGGGGCGCGAAGAGTGATTAGGATTTCGCGACCCAACCTCCCGGAGTCGCTTGAAACACGCATGGCAGCACTGGGGCGTGAAATTTCTGCGGTTATCACAGCCGAAAGGGCCACAAAGGCGCGCGCGTTGTGGAGGTCAACCACCACCAGGTCTAACGTCAGGAATCCAGTTCATCGCATCCTCTCTGACATGGCACCCGGTCGTGAACACTGCATGTATTGTGGCGACAATCATGGCACTGACGTCGACCACTTCGAGCCGATCGCCCGCAATCCCTCACGTACCTTCGATTGGCTTAACTACCTCTTGGCATGCTCTGCATGCAATAGTCACCAGAAACGGGACTCTTTCCCTGTAGACATGCGAGGCAGACCTCTTCTAATCGATCCTACCGTCGAAGATCCTTTCGATCACATGTTTCTGTCGCTGGGCGTGGGTGCCTACTCTCCGCTCACCGATAAGGGCACGGCGACAATTTCGATCTGCGGCTTGAACCGCCCCCTATTGACGAGGGGCCGAGTCCAAGCATTACGTGTTGTCATTCTCTGCATCGAGCGATGGAGTATCGCTCGGAACGAAAATGACGAACTCTCTATGCGTGAAGCAGTATTGACCGTCCGCGAACAGCCATTTGCGGACGTATGCCAAGCCATGTTACGCCAAGCTGTCGAGCCGGGAGTTAAAGGCTCCCTTGCAATTCCAAATCGGATTGTTCCACTATTGCGTGACGAGCCACTTCGCTCCGCTCTGCTCAATTGATCCTTTGATCATACAATCCGTGGTTCCCGTGCATCTTCGAACAAGAGGCATCTTCCGATATCAGACCAGGTAAATATCCTTTTCCAAACCATCTGTTAATACAATTTTGAAGTGGCCGTTTGGTGCCATCTCGTGCAGCAGAGTGGCGAGCCTTACCGCGCGGTTAAGGGCGTCAGTTCGACTGCTGCCCTGCCCAGCGGCAAGCCGAGTTAGGGCAGCATCGGTGGGCCGAGTGAGATTAACAGTGACTTTTACAAGCCGGGGCATGCTGGTCTCGTTCATAGAAGCGGAAACCCTAACACGTATTGGTTAGCTGATTCACGCGGACCAACTGTTAGGCGGCTCAAGATTCGACTCCTAGATGGCGCTACACGGGTCGCTGTGGCCGTACAGATACAGGCACCGCCCCTGACTGGGAACGATGCTTCCGCAATAGAGGGGGTGCTGATTAAGCTGGTCGTCCTCAAGACTCACCGAAGTGTCATTCGGCACAAATTCCGGAATGAAGGCAAGGAAGTCGGCGAGCCGCTCGGCTATTCCAAGCGCGCATCCGAGCGTGGGGGCCTTGAAGGGGATGTGGATGACAAACCGCGAGTCGGGCTGCGATAGGTCCACGAGCGGTAGTGGGCGCTGGGTCGCGGTTGGCGTGATTGAATTTCTTGGTGGCGGGCTGCTTGCGTAGCGTGCGTCGGTCACGTGTTAGCTCCTTGGGCTCGTTGCGGTCGGGGTGCGGGCGCCGGCGGGGGGACCTAACCCGCACCCCGACTGGTGCTGTCGTACGCACCTGCCCTCGCGGCCCTTGCGGCGAGCACGAGACCAGGGCCGTCCCCGTACGACGTTGGGTAGTCAACCGGCGACCGGTCGTACGTCGCGCCTGCCCTGGTAGACCCCTCGCGAACGTCTAGGGCCTTCGCGATACGTCCTGTGACGGTCTTGCAACGTCCCGTCCGGAAAACGTCCAATGGAGATATGAATGAACGTCTGAGGACGGTGATGGTGCGGCGGGGCGTCGCTGTTGAGGACCTGGCCGGTGAATGCGGCGTCGACCCGAAGACGGTCGAGCGGTGGATCACCTCTGGGCGAATCCCGCATCGGCGTCATCGGTGGGCGACGGCGCGGCGGCTGGGTGCGGAAGAGGCGTACCTCTGGCCTGACGTACTTGCCTCGGTCACTGCCAAGCGTGGTGAGGCGAGTCGGGCCGAGCTGATCGAGGTGTTCCCGGATCGGGCGTCAGTTCCGCGTGAGACGTGGCTACGGCTGTTGTCGGAGGCGCAGGAACGGGTGGACGTGCTGGTCTTCTCCGGGACCTTCTTCGCGCAGATACAGCCACGTGTCGCCCGGATGCTCGCTGACCGCCTGTCGACCGGGGTGCAGGTGCGGCTCTGCTTTGGCGATCCGAACAGCGACGCGGTGACGGTCCGTGATCGGGAGGAGGGCCTGGGAGGCACGCTCGCGGCGAAGATCCGAGCGTCGCTGACGTACTACCGGGAGATCGCGGGGATGGACGGCTGCGAGATCCGGTTGCACCCGACCACGCTCTACAACAGCCTGTTCCGGTACGACGACGAGATCCTGACGAACCCACACGCGTACGGCGAGGCTGCCAGCGCCAATCCGACGTTCCATCTCCGTAAGGTCGACGGTGGCAGCCTGTTCGATCACTACGTGAGCAGTTTCGAACGGGTGTGGGCTACCGCGATGCCGTGGCTGGGTACGGAGGTCTGAGCGTGGGACGTATCGAGTACTGGAACGATCCGGATGCGCCGAAGGCGAACACACTCGTACCTGCGTGCGGGGTCTTAGCGGTCGACGACCAGGGCGCGATCCTGCTTCAACGGCGGCGCGACACCGGCCAGTGGGCGCTGCCGATGGGCAAGCTGGAGATCGGCGAAACCCCGTCGGAATGCGCGATCCGTGAGACTCGCGAGGAGACCGGCGTCGACGTCGAGGTGATTGGCATCCTGGGCGTCTACTCCGACCCAGGCCACATCGTGGCGTACTCGGACGGTGAGGTGCGTCAGGAGTATGAAGTTACTTTGTTAGCACGTCCAATTGGTGGTGTGCCGACATCGAATGAGGAAGCGAGCGAGGTCGCGTGGTTCCGTCCCGAGAAGTTAGGAGGACTTGATATCCACCCCACTATGCGTCGGCAGATTGCAGATTACCTCGCTAGACGTTTTCCGTGCGTCGATTGACTCGAACCGTATTCGATCTTCTCGGAAAGGAGTAGCAGTGGATTTGCGCGTCGGGTCGGTCGTGAAGTGGCGGATAAATTCTTCGTCCGATACGAGTGGTGGTCTCGACTCTCCGCTCGGTCGGACGTCAACGAGGAAGGCTTCCAGTGACACGTGGTCGATACCTTCACGTGATTACTATCGGAACTTAGACGACGACCCTCGGGGTCCCTACCGGCAGGTGGACCTATTCAGTGCGCGGCATTTGCCGGGACTCGTTTATCCATTGCGCGGATACGTTCCACCCCTCGGGAGATCATGGAGGTATTCCGAGGATAACCTCGTGAAGTTCGACGACGATGAGCGAATCCTTTGGAGGCCGAGAGGAGCGCCGAGACTCAAGCGCTTTTACACGGAGGTGCTTGCGGCAGCTCTTTCGCGGATTCGTGAAGGAGTCACGGATGCGGTGGTACCAGTGGGTCCAGCGCTTCGAATATCTGTCGAACTTATTCTTCGTGAGGCGATGCGGGATGTTGCTAGACGAGTAGCGCTATTTCCAACCGAATTATTCTCGCTTGAATGGCGAGACTTGGAGAGGATTCTCCGAGAGGTATTCGAGGGCCTTGGATTCGGTACTGAACTGACCCGATCTAGTCAAGATGGCGGATTCGATCTAGCTCTGTCCTGTCGCGTTGATGAGCGCGAACTGACGTACCTCGTCGAGGTCAAGCACTGGAAGACTTCGAAGCCCGGAAGGAGGATCTACTCCGATTTCGTTGATGTCGTTGTGAGTAATGGTGCGAGTAAGGGATTGTTGATATCCACTTCGGGATTCGGGAGCAAGTTGCTACATGGGCGCGTTGAGGTAGATCGGCAGCTAGTGAGACTTGGGGCTGCCGACAAGGTGGTGGAGTTGTGTCAGTTGTATGTTAGAAAGGAATTTGGACTCTGGGAGCAGGGTTTGATGCTGCCTACGCTTCTCTGGAATGGAACGAACTAAGCGAAAATCGAACCTCGCCACTTTTGTCGACTGGGTTTCAACGCTCGGAATGGCAATTACCTCGGCGGTGGTGGACACAGTCGTGGGTTGCAAGAACGCAGCAAAGCTACAGCTCCTCGTGTGCGAGTGCGGTGGCGAGTTCGGCCATGCTGCCGATGATGGCTTCGGCTTTGGCGAGGCGGGTGCGTTTGCCTCGTTTGTTGGCGTATCCGATGGCGGTGACTCGGGCGGCCTGGGCGGCTTCGATGTCGCTCTCGGAGTCGCCGACGAGGATGGACTGCTCGGGGTCGGCGTGTAGCTCGCGGATGGCGGCGAGGACTGGTGCCGGGTTGGGCTTCATCTGGTCTGGCTGGCCGTGGGTGCGGCCGATGATTGGGTGTATGTAGTCGGTGAGGCGTCGGGCGGTGAGGTAGGCGCGTACTGCTTCGGCGGAGTTGTTGGAGACGATGGCGACGCGTCGGCCGGTTTGGTGGGCGGTGACGATGACTTCGCGGGCGTACGGGGTGGGTTCGGCGGTGGCAGCCGCGGTGACCTCTGCGGCTCGGAGCGCGTCGTCGATGCGGCGGGTGATGGTCGGTTGGTTCAGGGTGGCGGTGAACCGGAGCACGGCGAGCGGGTCGGTCTCGGTCTGGATGTGCTCGGGGATGGTCACGCCCTGGGCGACGAGCAGGCGGCGCAGCTCGGTCGCGACGGTGGCGGCGGGGTAGTTGGCGAAGATGCTGCACACGGGGCCGTCGAAGTCGAGCAGCACGTAGCGGGTGCGGTCGGCGATGGTGCGCAGGTTGGTCCGGCTCACGACGTGTACTCGCGGGCGATGGTGCGCCACATGCTGTCGAACCAGGCGCGGGCCTGCTCGACGTAGAGGGCGTCGTTGGAGGAGTCCTCGTCGCTGGGCGTAAACGGGAAGAGGATGGCGTCCTTGCCCATGGCGTCGTAGATGGCCATCGGCTTGCCGTCGATGGTGACGGTGTGTTCGACGACGGGGTAGAAGCCGAAGAAGGCTTCTTCCTCGTTGATGACGAACAGCTTGAACAGCGGGGCGGCGTTGTGGACGCGTACCTCGGTTGATGCGCTCTTGACCAGGTCCAGGTCTGCGAGTTCCTGGACGGCGTCGATGACGGCGTGGATCGACCGGTCGGTGATCCGTTGGGCGCGGGCGCGGATGGCGGGGTCGTCGGCCTGGTCCTCGGCGCGGCAGGGGATCGCCATCGGGGCGGTCATGTCGGAGATGAGGATGCGGAGCCGGATCGACTCGGGGGTGAGTCGGCCGATGCGTACCTTGTCCAGAGTTTCCTGGATCGCGTTGTAGAGCGTTTCACCGGAGAAGCCGGCGAAGTCGATCGTGACGTGGGTGGCCTCGAAGGCGCGCTCGACGTGTGGGCGTAGTCCGACGGGGCGTTCGGTGTTGGCGCGGACGAAGGTGCCGCTGCCCTGGCGGGTGACGATCAGCCGTTCCTCCTGGAGCTTGCGGAGGGCGGCTTTGATCGTTTCGCGGGCGACGCTGAACCGCTCGACCAGCTCGTGTTGCGAGGGCAGCTTCTCGCCGGGGGCGAACTTGCCGGTCTTGATCTCGGCGCGCAGGGCTGCCGCGATCTGCTGTGACGGTGTCCGGGGGTCGTCGGGGTCAAGACTCATGCGCGGACGATACCGCTGACTAGCCAAGCTAGGAAAGTTTTCGATCTATCCCTTGACATGGCTAGCCAAGCCGACCTACCTTTGATCCACACCGCTTGGCTAGTCAGGATAGCCAGGCAGACAGTGGAGGTTCGAGCAGATGGCTCTCAGGGGCGGAACGAGGTTCTCGGTCCGGTGTGAGGACGTGTTCCCGGCGGGGTGTGCGTTGGTGCCCGAGTCGATGGGCGAGGTGGAGGACTACGACGAGAAGACCGGCCGGCGGTCCCCGGCGAAGGACAAGGTGACCGGCCAGCGGGTGTGGCAGGTGAAGGTGATGGACCTGGACCCGGAGCTGGGGAAGCGGTCGCGGGAGACGACGGTGAAGATCTCGGCTGACTACCAGCCGGCAGCCCCGACCGGTGCCTACTTCGAGCAGGTGGAGTTCGACGGGATGACGGTCACGCCGTACGTGGCCAACAACGGTCGGATGGCGTATTCGCTGCGGGCGACCGGGATGCGCGCTCCGGCGGGCGTGAGCAGCGGTAAGGCGGCGGCGTAGCCGCATCAGGTACGGGCGGGGCTGTCTGGTCTTGGCGGACGGCAGCCCCGCCCTCTGTCTTCCCCTTCCCCCATTTCTGAGGAGAGGTTCCAACGTGTCCAAGCGTAGGCGCCAGCCTGCCCAAAAGCGGGTGCGGTGCGGCGTGTGCCAGGCAAATTACGACCCGACCAGCGGCGGCACGGATGGCCGTTGCCCGCTCTGCGTCGACCAACTTGTCCTGCCGCTGCCTCCAGTTCGGGATGCCTCGGGCCGGTTCGTGTCCCTGCGGGGTGGCCGATGATCGGGCGGCGGCCTCGGGGCCAGGTGGTGATGACCACCGGCGGTGACTTCGTGGTGTTCCGGCCGAAGCGGTTCGAACTGCCCGTCTGGGCGGTGATCCTCGGCCTGCTCGCCCGGTGGACCGGTAAGGCGGTCTGGTGGTGCCTGCGGCACCCGATCGCCACCACCTCGACCGGCTTCGTCATCGCGGTCTACATCGACTACGGCTGGTCCGGACTGCTGGTACCGCTGGTCCTGGCCGGCGCGGGCTCGGCGGTGTGGCGGTGGAAGCACGAACCGTCGTGGTGGACGTGGCTGGCGGGTCCGTTGCTCGGCCGGTTCCGGCAGGCGTTCGTCTACCGGCGGGTCTGGCGTGAGGCAATGACGCTGTGCGGGCTGGCCAACACGTACGACCATCAGACCGTCCTGCCCGAGCTGCTGTCGGTGCGGTCGGACCCGGCCCTCGATGTGCTGACGATCCGGATGGTGCGCGGCCAGACCCCGACCGACTTCCAACGGGTCACGGCGAACCTGGCGTACGCGTTCGGCCGACGGTACGCACGGGTGTACTCGGAACGGCCCGACGATGCCCCGACCCGTACCGGCCGGTGGGCGTGGTTGCTGCGGTTGGTCGACCGGATGCGGTTCCGGGACCGCCCGACCGTGGTCTACCTGGTCCTGGTGCGTACGGACGCGCTGCGGACGATCGTGCCGCCGTTCCCCGTACCTGCGGTGCCGGACTTCAGCGCGCTTCCGCTGGCCCGGCGGGAAGACCTGCGGACCTGGTGCCTGCATCTGCTCGCCACTCACGTCCTGGTCGGCGGCGCCACCCGACGAGGTAAGGGCTCGGTGCTCTGGTCCCTCGTCCGGTCCCTCGCTGGCGGGGTCGCCTCCGGGCTGGTCCGGCTGTGGGTGATCGACCCGAAGGGCGGGATGGAGTTCGCGCTCGGGCGGCCGATGTTCGCCCGGTTCGCCTGCAAGTCCTTCGAAGCCATGGCCGACCTGCTCGACGAAGCCGTAGCCATGATGCGCGAGCGACAGACCCGGCTGGCGGGCAACGTCCGGGTGCACACCCCGACCGTGACTGACCCCTTGGTCGTGGTCGTCATCGACGAGATGGCGGCGCTGACCGCGTACCTGCAAGACGCGGAACTGCGTAAGCGGATCGCGGCCTC
The DNA here is from genome assembly GCF_042658605.1 of Micromonospora vulcania. NCBI lineage: Bacteria > Bacillati > Actinomycetota > Actinomycetes > Micromonosporales > Micromonosporaceae > Micromonospora > Micromonospora vulcania. Next base: position 47,542 of record NZ_JBHSQS010000011.1, read on the forward strand.
GCTGGGGATGCTGCTGTCGCAGGGTGCCGGCGTCGGGGTCCTGGTCGTGGCCGCGTTGCAGGACCCACGCAAAGAGGTGCTGCCGTTCCGGGACCTGTTCCCGACCCGGATCGCGCTCGGCCTGACCGAGGAATCCCAGGTGGACATGATCCTCGGCGACGGCGCACGCGACCGGGGAGCGCTGGCCGATCAGATGCCTCGCTGGGCGAAGGGTGTCGGCTACGTCATCCTCGACGGCACCCCGGAACCGATGCGGGTCCGCTTCTCCTATCTGACCGACGAGCAGATCCGCGACATGGCACGGGAGTACCCGGCCCCCGCCGACGCGGCGGACATCCTCGCCCAGGTCGGCCGGGAAACCGCCACCGAACCTGTCCGCGTCCCGCTGCCCCGGCGACCGGCGGCCGGGCCGCTGATCCCGGACACCTTGCTGAACCTCCTCAACCGCGACACCGACAACCGAGGAGGCGAGCGGCAGTGACCACCACCCCGAACACACGGCGCTTCTACCGGCTCCGCGCACCCAACGGCACCGACCCGGACACCGCCGTCTCCGTACGCGTCGACCCCGACCGGCCCGACCCGTACCCCGTTTACCTCGCCGTCGGCGGCGGCCGGCGACGCATGTACCTCACCGCCGACGAGGCATGGACCCTCTGGCGCTGCCTCTCCGAAGCCGTCGTAACCCTCGGCGACCCACCCGACCACATCCACACCACCATCCGACCGGCCGGGAGGTAACCAGCCATGACACCCCTCAACCGACTCCCGTACCTGGTCAACCTCATGCGCCGGCCGCTGCGAATCCGGCTCGTCGGCCCACCCGACCAGGCTGCCGCCGCACTCCAGGGCATCGCTCACCTGGTCCTCCGGCGCCGGGACATGAACGGCCGACGTATCCGCATCCACATCACCATCCGCACCCGTCCCAGCGGGGGTGACCGATGATCCGCCAACGCGCAGAGAACGCGGTCAAGGTGCTGATCCTGCTCGCTATTGGCGGGATGGCCGGGGCTGCCGCGTTCACCCACGTACATGACCTGACCGTCGCTCACGGCCAGCCCAACTGGATCGGCTGGGCCAATGCCGTAGCGGTCGAACTCATGGCCATCTACCTCGGCCTGGAAATCCGCTCCCGGCGCCGTACCGGTCGACCGGTCGGGTTCGTCGGCGTCCTCCTCGTCGCCTTCTCCCTGCTCTCACTCGCAGCCCAGGTCGCCGAAGCCGAACCCACCGTCTGGGGCTGGATCGTCGCCGCCGTCCCGTCCCTCGCCTTCCTCGCCCTGGTCAAGGTCGTCCTGTCCAGCGCTCCCGCTGCTCTCACCGTCGCCGACGATGAGCGCCTGGCTGCCGTCGACGAACCCGAACCGGAGCCCGTCGCGGTCGACCCCGAACCGGTACGGGAACCCGTCGTCTACGCGCCCGTCGTTCCACCGGCACGCCCGGCGGCCTCGGCGGTACTGCCTCCGCTGGGCGTCGTACACCCGACCCGACCCGGCGTCGTCGGGATGAACCGATGACCGCCCCCACCCTGCCCGGCCTCGAACCGGCCACTCCCGAACCTCCCCGGCCCGGATCACGGGCGGCCCGGATGGCGCTTCCTCGCTCCATCGACGTACTCAGGGACATCGCCACCGAATACGGCGTCTGCATCCGGCCACTCCCCATGCGTCGAACCGACCTCGACACCGGACTGACCGAGGTCATCGACCTTCCGTGCGGGGCGACCCGTGAGGACAAGTGCCCGCCGTGCGCGAAGAAGAACCGGCGGCTACGGCAGGCACAGATCCGGGAAGGCTGGCACCGGTCCGACGAACCCCTACCTCCACCGGAACCGGCAACGGAGGAACAGAAGGCTCTGATCGTGCTACGGGCGCACTTCGAGTTCGCCCGGGACGAAGCCGTCCGCTCGTCGCAATGGGACCAGGTCGCCGACCTCGACGAAGCAATCCAAGAGGTGGAAGAGGCCATCGCGGCGGAAGGACTACGCGGCCGGGTCGGACCACCGCATCGGGTCGACGGTGACGACCAGGCCGACGAAGACAACGGCCCTCGGCGGAAGCGCTCGACCCGGCGGCGGCAGGACGCACCCGAGCTACCCCGCCGCAAGGTCGAAGCACGCACGCTCGGCAAGACGTACAAGGCACCGGACGGCAGCACCTACCAGCCGTCGATGTGGCTGACCCTCACCCTCGACTCCTACGGCCCGGTTCTCTCCGACGGCACCCCCGTGAACCCCGACCGGTACGACTACCGCCGCGCAGCCTGGGACGCGGTCCACTTCCCCCGACTCCTCGACCGGTTCTGGCAGAACCTCCGCCGCTGCGAGGGCTGGAACGTCCAGTACGCCGGCTGCGTCGAGCCGCAACGACGCCTCGCCCCACACGCCCACTTCGCCATCCGGGGCACCATCCCGCGCGACACCCTCCGCACCGTGGCGGCGGCCACGTACCACCAGGTGTGGTGGCCGAGCGTGGACGTACAGCTCTACCACCGCAACCGACTACCGATCTGGGACGAGCAAGCCTCGGCCTGGGTCGACCCGGACACCCGGCAACCGCTGACCACCTGGACCGAAGCCCTCGACGCACTCGACCAGGACGAAGAAGCCGAACCCGTACACGTCGTCCGGTTCGGCGCCCAGGTCGACGCACGCGGCGTCATGCCCGGCACCGCCGACGCCGAACGAACCATCCGGTACGTCACGAAGTACATCACCAAAGCCACCGGCGACTGCCACAAGATCACCACCGACCGGCAGCAACGCCACCTCGACCGGCTCTGGCACCAACTCCAGATCACACCCTGCACCGACCGGTGCCCCAACTGGCTCCTCTACGGCATCCAGCCAAAGAAGGCGCACGCCAAGCTCAAGCCCGGCCGCTGCAAGGGCAAGGTCCACCAACGGGAAACCCTCGGCATCGGCGGCCGACGCATCCTCGTCTCCCGCGACTGGTCCGGCAAGACCCTCGCGGACCACAAGTACGACGCACGCGCATGGGTGAAAGCACTCCTCGGCGTCACCACCGACCTTGCCGGGGTCGAGCACGTCCAGGGCGCCACCATCGAACGGGTCCGGCACGCGTGGGAACTCGCCCGACCACACGACCCCGACGTGACACCCCTTGCCCACCGGCTCATGCGCTCCATCTCCGAACGCGCCCGGTGGCGCTCCGAACTCCTCGCGGCCAAGGACAGGGCTGCCCAACTGCCGACACCAGATCTTTCGGCAACTGGCAACGGCACCACCACCGGGGAGGCATGAGCATCGTGGAGAACCTGTTGACGGTCGACGAGGCGGCAGAGCGACTGCGGACCTCTCCCCGGTTCGTCCGGCGCCTGATCGAGGAACGGCGCATCGCATACGTGAAGCTCGGCGCTCACGTTCGAATCGAACAGGCCGAGCTGTCGGCGTTCGTTGCTGCGGGTCGGGTCAAGCCGATGACATCGGTGGTCAACCTCGGGAGGGCTGCCTAATGCCCGCGAAGAGGCGGCACTTCGGCCGGGTTCGCAAGTTGCCTTCGGGGCGCTACCAGGTGCGCTACCCCGGACCGGATGGCGTGCTGCGGCCGGCGTCAACGACGTTCGAACGCAAGCGAGAGGCCGATCTCTGGCTTTCGGCAAAGGAAGCGGAGATCGCGCGCGGTGACTGGCTCGACCCAGAGGCGGGCAAGGTCGGCCTCCGCGAGTACGGCGAGTCGTGGATCCGGGAACGGCCCAAGCTGCGGCCGAAGACAGTCGTTCTGTACGAGGGCCTGCTCCGGCTGCACATCGCTCCGGCGCTCGGCAAGCTGACGTTGACCGAGGTGACCACTCCTCGGCTGCGTAAGTGGCGGCGGGACCTGCTCGACGCGGGCGTAGGACCGGTGACGGTGGCAAAGGCGTACCGACTGCTGCGGTCGATCCTGAACACGGCCGTCTCCGACCGGCTGATCACGAAGAACCCTTGCGAGATTCCGGGTGCCGGCCTGGAGAAGAGTCCGGAACGGCCAACGGCGACGATCGAGCAGGTGTTCACGATCGCCGGGGCGGTGCCTGAGCGGTACCGGGTGCTCGTGCTGCTGGCCTGCTTCAACTCGCTGCGCTGGGGTGAGCTGGCCGCGCTGGCGCGTAAGCATGTCGACACGGTGGAGGGAACGGTGGTCGTCGAGCGGTCGGTGGTGGAGCTGCCCACAGCAGAGCTGGTGTTCGGTCCGCCGAAGTCGGACGCGAGCGTGCGCGTGGTGACCCTTCCGATGATCTTCCTGCCGGACGTGGTGCGGCACCTGGCGGACTTCACCGGGAAGGGTCCGGAGGCGCTGCTGTTCGTCGGGCCGAAGGGTGGGCCGCTGCGCCGGTCCAACTTCCAGGATCACTGGCGCAAAGCCATCGCTGAGGCTGGCATTCCCGGCCTGCACTTCCACGACCTGCGGCACACCGGGAACACCTGGGCAGCGGAGACGGGCGCGACTCTGCGGGACCTGATGGACCGAATGGGCCACTCGACCACCCGTGCCGCACTGATCTACCTACACAAGACGGCGGGCCGGGATCGGAAGATCGCCGATGCGCTGAGCAAGCTCGTGGAGGATTCGCGAGGCACCACGGCGAAGGACACGGCCGGTGTCGACGACCAGGGCGCCACCGACCCGGCGGCCGGGGGCACGGACGGGCACGCTGATCGCGAGGGGCACGCAGGGGGCACGACGCCCGACCAGTGATCAGAAATAGCGAAGGCCCAGCGTCAGGAAAAGTCCTCTGACCTGGGCCTTCGTTGTCTGAGCGGGTGAAGGGAATCGAACCCTCACTATCAGCTTGGGAAGCTGATGTTCTGCCATTGAACTACACCCGCAAGCGGGACCACTGTACCTGAGTCACCGAGCACGTGCACCCAGGTACCCCCGCGTAGCGCCAGCGCCGGGTCAGGCGGCCGTGCGTTGAACTTCACGACTGCGCCGGGCCGGACGGGCCTGCGGGACGGCGGCCGGCTCGGCCGCTGCGGGCGGAACATGCGGGTCGAGCCAGACCTGGACAGCGGGCCCGCCCGGCGTGCCGAGCGACCCACCCGGAACGCCGGTGCCGTGCTGCTCGCGGTGGGTCAGCATCGCCACGTCGACCGTGAACTCGAACAGCCGCCAGTCGACCTGCGGCGCGGCCCGGACGGTCTGCGCCAGCCGGGCCACCCGGGCCGGATCGGTCACCGGCAGGGCGTGACCTGCCACGTACGCCTCGTCGTCGCTCTCCTCCGGTGGGAACGAGTGCAGCGCGTAACGGCCGTCGCGTTCGAGGTCGCGGCGCTTGGGCGAGTCGATGATGAAGCAGAAGAGACCCTCGTCGGTGATCACCGGGGAGACCGGGTGCACCCGGGGACCGCCGTCGGCGCGGACCGTGGCCAGATAGCCGAAGCCCGGCCCGTACTGCTGAAGAAGAACGCGGATCCCGTCGGCGAGGCGGGGCTCGTCGGCGGCGAAATCGGACCAGGAAGCCATGCGAGCATTCTATCGAACAAATGTACGAGCAGCGACCTCGGCGCGCTGGTCACCGGCACCGAATCCGGTAGTTGCCGCTGACGCCGCTATGGTGGTCCGATGCTGCTCTCCGACCGCGACCTGGTCTCCGAGATCAAGGCCGGCACGCTGGGCCTGGAGCCGTTCGAGCCCACCCTGGTCCAACCGTCCAGCATTGACGTACGGCTCGACCGGCTGTTCCGGGTCTTCAACAACCATCTCTACACACACATCGACCCGGCCATGCAGCAGGACGACCTGACCTCGGCGGTCGAGGTGCCCGACGGCGAGCCGTTCGTGCTGCACCCGGGGGAGTTCGTGCTCGCCTCGACGCTGGAGGTGATCTCGCTCGGCGACCAGCTCGCGGGCCGACTCGAGGGCAAGTCGAGCCTGGGCCGACTCGGGCTGCTCACCCACTCCACCGCCGGCTTCATCGACCCGGGCTTCTCCGGCCACGTGACGCTGGAGCTGTCCAATGTGGCGAACCTGCCGATCACCCTCTGGCCGGGCATGAAGATCGGGCAGCTCTGCATCTTCCGACTCTCCTCACCGGCCGAGCACCCGTACGGCTCGATGGTCTACGGCTCGCGGTACCAGGGGCAGCGCGGGCCGACTCCGAGCCGCTCCTGGCAGCACTGGCGCACCTGGCCCACCCGGTAATCGACTCGTCGTGTGTTAAAAAGGGGCCCTTTCTCTACCGCAGGCGGTAGGAAGGGCCCCTTCCTTACATCTCAGGCTCAGCCGGGGCGGCCGTAGCTGTGGATCGGGCCGTCGTCGACCTTCTTCATCTTCACGGGTTGGCCCGCCTGCGAGGCGTGCACCACCCAGCCACCGCCGACGTACATGCCGACGTGGTGGATGTCGCTGTAGTAGAAGACCAGGTCACCGGGGCGCAGGTTGGCCCTGCTGACGTCCTTGGTCACCCGGCTCTGCTGGGCCGCGTTGTGCGGGAGTGACACCCCGGCCTTGGCCCAGGCGGCCAGCATCAGCCCGGAGCAGTCGTACGAGTTCGGGCCCTCGGCGCCCCACACGTAGGGCTTGCCGATCTGCGCGCAGGCGAACTTGACCGCCACGCCGGCGGCACCGCCGGGGTAGCTGCCCGGGCAGGGCGCCGGACGCAGTGAGCCGCCGCCGCCGTTGCCGTACACCTTGAGGCGCAGCTTCTGCAGCTTGTCGATCTCCTCGTTGATCTGCTTCTTCTTCGCCGCCAGCTGGGCCTCGGTGACGGTCAGCTGGGCGACCATCTCGTCCAGCGGCGCCTTCTGCCGGGCCAGCTCGTCGCGCAGGTCGGCGACCTCGCGTACGTCCTGCTGCTGGTTGTGCGCGAACCGGTCGAGCATCTCGAGCTGCCCGACCACCTCGCCGGGCGACTGGCTGCCCAGGACGGCGTTGACGGTGGCGACGTTCTCGCCCTTGTAGGCGCGGACGGCCAGGGCGCTGACCTTGTCCATCGCGGCGTCGACCTGGCGCTCCAGCGGGGTGATCCGGGCGGCCAGCGCGTCGGCCTGCCTGCGCTTGCCGGCCAGGTCGGCGCGCGTGGCGTTGTGCCGTTCGATGATCGGTTCGAGCTTGTTCCAGTCGGCGTCGATCTGGCGCTCGATCTCGGCGACGGACGGGTCGGCGTGGGCCGCCGTGGCGCTGCCGGTCAGAACGACGGCGACGCCGACCAGCGCGGCGAGGGCGGTGGTGAAACGGGACCAGCGTGGGCGCGGCACAGTCGCCGTCGGGCCGGCTGACGCCGGCCGCTCGGACGACGGCCGCGGGGCATGGTGTGCCACCGGGCTCCGTACTCCTTCTTCCTGACCGCCTACCGGGTTAGCTGACGGGTTCGGGCGGGAAGTGGGCGCCCTACCGCAGGTGCGGATTCACCCCGAGAAACCTGGGTCCCCGGTTCGCTCGGAAGCGACTCGGCGGTGTCGGTCCGTTACCGCCCGGGGTGGGCGGACCTGCTATCGGCCCGACGAATGACCAGAGTAGAGACGGCTGTTACCGATCCGCAACCCGTGCGGCCGTGACACTCCGTATCGATTGGAAGAAGTTACGCACGGTACGCGAAGAAATTCTTCCGATTGCTTCGATAGATGGAAAGGTATTGACGCGAGCTCCGAGCGGCGCGAAGGTGACCTCACCTTGACCCGTCAGATATAGGGGGTTCGATGCACCATTCAACCCTGCCGACCGGCCGGCGTGCGCTGCTCGCCACCGTGGTCGCCGCCGCGATCACGGTGCCGATACCCGCCGGCCAGGCCGCCGCCGCACCGACCGTCGACCGGCAGCAGCAGTATGCCGCCGCGGCAGCCGAGTACGGCGTACCGACCGACGTGCTGCTCGGCGTCTCCTACCTGGAGTCGCGCTGGGACAGCAACGCCGGCACACCGAGCACCGGCGCCGGCTACGGTCCGATGCACCTGACCGATGCCCGACAGGTGACCGCCCGGTCCGAGGGCGTCCACCACGACGCCGGCACCGAGGACCCGCGCGGTGACGACGCACGGCCCGCGCCGGCCCTCGCTCCGCGGCCGGCCGAGGACAACGCTCCGCCCGCCGCAGCGTTGCAGACCGTGGACGCCGCCGCCGAGCTGACCGGTGCCACCCCCGAGGCGCTGCGCAGCGACGTGGGCGTGAACATCCGGGGCGGGGCGGCGCTGCTGGCCTCGTACCAACGGGAGCTTGGCGCCCCGGTCGGCGCCGGCACCGACCCGGCCACCTGGTACGGCGCGGTGGCCCGCTACGGCGGCGCGGACACCGCGGACGCCGCGGCGGCCTTCGCCGACGAGGTCTACACGACCATCGGCACCGGCGAGTCCCGGGTGACCGACGACGGCCAGCGGATCACGCTGCCGGCGCGCGCGGTGCAACCGGAGCGTTCCTGGCTGGACCGGCTGGGCCTGCGCCGACTCGCCCGCCCGGACGGGCTGGAGTGCCCCCGCACCATCTCCTGCGAGTGGATCCCGGCGCCGTACGCGGCGTTCGGCGACGGTGACTACGGCAACCACGACCTCTCCGACCGGCCCGCCCGGCAGAAGATCGAGTACATCGTCATCCACGACACCGAGGCGAGCTGGGCGACCACCCTGAAGCTCGTCCAGGACCCGACCTACGTGAGCTGGCACTACTCGCTGCGCTCGGTGGACGGGCACGTCGCCCAGCACGTGAAGACCAAGGACGTCGCCTGGCACGCCGGCAACTGGTTCGTCAACGCCAAGTCGGTGGGGCTGGAGCACGAGGGCTTCGCCGCGGAGGGCACCTGGTACACCGAGGCGATGTACCGGACCTCGGCGAAGCTGGTCCGGCACCTCGCGCTGCGGCTGGGCATCCCGCTGGACCGACAGCACATCATCGGCCACGACAACGTGCCCGGGACCATCGCCGCGAACGTACGCGGGATGCACTGGGACACCGGCCCGTACTGGGACTGGACGCACTACTTCGAGCTGCTGCACGCGCCGCGGCTGGACACCGGCACCCCGGCCACCGGGCTGGTCCGGATCGACCCGGACTTCGCCACCAACCAGCCGGCGTTCACCGGATGCGTCACCGCCGGTGTGCCGTGCCCGCCGCGCGGCTCGTCAGCGGTGATCCTGCGTAGCGCGCCGGCCGCGGACGCACCTCTGGTCAACGACATCGCGCTGCGCCCGGACGGCACCCCGAACACGATGGCCGTCTCGGACCATGGCGCACGGGCCTCCGCCGGGCAGACGTACGCGCTCGCCGGGCGCCAGGGCGACTGGACGGCGATCTGGTACCTCGGCCAGAAGGCCTGGTTCCACAATCCGGCGTCCGCGCCGACCGCCAGTTGGACTGTCGGCGTGGTGGCCACCCCGAAGCCGGGACGGGCCACCATCCCGGTGTACGGGCGGGCGTACCCGGAGCAGGCCGCGTACCCGGCCGGAGTGCCCTACCAGACGATCTCGCCGCTGCAGTACACGCTCGCCGCCGGGCAGCGGTACGCCGTCGGGGCGGTGCTGGCCGGCGAGTACTACCGGGCCACCACGTTCGACGGCTCCTCGCCGGGCGACTGGACGGTCATCCGGGGCCAGAACCGTTACGCGCAGATCCAGTTCGGCCACCGCATCATGTACGTCGACCTCGCCGACGTGCAGCTCCTGCCGTCCCCGGTGGGCGCACCCCGCTGAACAACGAACGACGAGGGCCCCCGGTCGTCCGACCGGGGGCCCTCGTGGCGTCTGCTGGATCAGCCGGGTCTGCGGAACCCGGCGACCGGCATGTAGTTGATGCTGGCCACCTGCACCGGCTTACCGGCGCGTGGCGCGTGCACCATCTTGTCGTTGCCGAGGTACAGGCCGACATGGTGCAGGTCGCTGAAGAAGAAGACCAGGTCACCGGGGCGGGCATCGGCCCGCGAGATGGCCTTGCCCTCGTGCCACTGGTCGCCCGTGTGGTGGGTGAGGCTGATCCCGGCTGCCTTGTAGGCGTACTGGGTCAGGCCCGAGCAGTCGAACGAGTTCGGGCCGGTGGCGCCCCAGACGTACGGATCGCCGACCTGCTGGCAGGCGGTCTTGATCGCCTTCTGGGCGGCCGCGTTGACCACGCCGTTGATGGTCGGGCAGCCCTCGGTCTTGACCGTGGTCTTCGGCAGGGCCGCCTCGAGCCGCTTGATCTCGGCGTCGATCTGCTTTTTCTTGGCCGCCAGATCGTTCTGCTGCTTGGTCTGGGTGACGATCAGCGCGTCCAGCTTCTGCTTCTGGCCGTCGTACTTGGCCCGTACGGCCAGCACGCCCTCGACCTCCTTGCGCTCCTGCGCGGCAAGCCGGTCGAGAACGGTGAGCTGCTCGGTGAGCGTGTCCGGCTTGGCGCTGACCAGCAGCGCGCCGATGTCGTGCGACGGCCCGGAGATGTAGTAGCGGGACGCCAGGTCACCGACCCGGTTCAACGCCAGCTGGCTCTGCAGTGCCAACGGCTCGATCTTCTTTTGCAGGTCTCCCGACTTCTTCCGGTTGACCTTCAGCTGCGCCCGCACCTTGTTGTACTGCTCGATGGTGGGCTCCAACTGCTCCCACTGCTTGTCGATCTGCGCTTCGATCTCGTCGACCGAGGGCGCGGCCTGCACCGGCGCGGTGAGCATCCCGGCACCGACCGCCGCGGCAGCGGCCAGGACGAGCAGACGCTGGGCGACCCGACGGAGACCGCCTGATCGAGCGGACAATCCTGGGGCGTGACGATGAGGGGGCATGGTTGCCACCGGCACCGACTCCTTTGCAACCGACCGCCGGGCGCCTCGCGGGAGGGAAGGGCACGAGGCAGACGACCTACAGCGGTCGGTGCCTCACATTAGGGAAGCGCCGGAAAGGAATCAAGGCGAGCGCCGTCACCATCACAGTTCAGGTATCGCCTGAATACCAAGGGTATTCGCCGATCAACCAACGATCGCCGTCAATACATCGTCGAGTGTCACCACACCGAGCGGACGCCGGCCGTCGCTGACCAGCACCATGTGCCGCCGCTCGCGGCGCATGGCCAGCAACAGATCGGCCAGCGTACGTTCCGGCGGCACCACCGCCAGCGGCCGGTACACCTGCGCCGGCACCGGTGCCCGGCGAGCCTGCCCGGCGTACCCGAGGACGTCCTTGACATGGACGAAGCCGAGCACCCGCCGGGTGGATCGCTGCACCACCGGGAAGCGGGACCGGCCGGTACGGGTCGCCAGGACCTCCAGCGACGCCGGTGAGACGTCCTCGGCCACCGTCACCACCGTCGACCACGGCTGCAACGCGTCCGCCGCCGTCCGGCTGTGCAGGGCCAGCGCGCCGGTGATCCGGGCGTGCTGGTCCGCGTCGAGCAACCCCTCGGTACGCGCCTGGGAGACCAGTCCGGCCAGTTCCTCGGCCGTGAAGACCGTCTTCACCGCCTCGGACGCCTCGATCCGCCACAACGCCAGCACCCGGCGGGCCGCCCACTTCATCGCCAGCAGCAGCGGTTTGGTGGCCACGCAGAACGCCAGCATGGCCGGGCCGAGCCAGAGCGCGGAGACCTCCGGACCGGCCAGCGTGATGTTCTTCGGCACCATCTCGCCGACCACCGTGTGCAGGAAGACCACCACGCCCAGGGCCAGCACGAACGCCACCGGGTGCACGGCCCGGTCGGGCAGACCGGCCGCGTGGAACGGTGACTCCAGCAGGTGGGCCAGCGCCGGCTCGGCGATCGCGCCGAGGCCCAGCGAGCAGACCGTGATGCCGAGCTGCGCGCCGGCGATCATCAGCGGGATCTGGTTCATCGCCGACAGTGCCCAGCGGGCCCGCTTCGAGCCGGCCGCCAGCGGCTCGATCACCGTCCGTCGGGAGGCGATGAGCGCGAACTCGCTGCCCACGAAGAACCCGTTGCCGAGCAGCAACAGCACGGTCACCAGCAGCTCAGTCATCGTCGTCCGGATCCGCCGGGCGCAGCACCCGGACCTGCTCGATCCGGTGCCGCTCGACCTCCACCACGGTGAACTCCCAGCCGCCTGCCTCGACCGTCTCACCGGGCAGCGGGATGTGCCCGAGCCGAGCCATCAGGAAGCCCGCCAGGGTCTCGTACGGCCCCTCGGGCAGCCGGAAACCGGTCTGCTCGGCCAGCTCGTCGGAGCGCAGCACCCCGTCGACCAGCACGGTGCGCTCGCCGCCCGGCACGGTCAGCTCGGCCGGACCGGCGTCGTCCACGCTGGCCGGGTCGAACTCGTCGGCGATCTCCCCGACCAACTCCTCGACCAGGTCCTCCACGGTCACCACGCCGTCCGTGCCGCCGTACTCGTCGACCACGATGGCCAGGTCGGCGCCGGCCGCCTTCAAGGCGGCCAGCACCCCGTCCAGGTCCAGGCTCTCCGGCACGTACACCGGCTCGCGGGCCACCGAAGCGACCATGGTCGACGCGCGGGCGGCCAGCGGCACGCCCAGCGCGTCCGGCACCCCGGCCACGCCGGTGACCAGGTCCAGGGTCTCCTCGTACACCGGGAACCGGGTCCGCCCGGTACGCCGGGACTCCTCGAGCAGCTCGGCCACGGTGGCCGTGGCGCGCAGCGCGACCACGTCCACCCGAGGTGTCATCGCCTCGGCGGCACGCTTGTCACCGAACCGGATGGTCCGGCGCAGCAGCATCGCGGTGTCCGTGGGCAGCGCGCCGGCCCGGGCCGAGATGGCCGCCAACAGGCCCAGTTCCTCCGGCGAGCGGGCGCTGGCCAACTCCTCCTGGGGCTCCACCCCGAGCGCCCGGACCAACCGGTTCGCCGAGCCGTTCAAGCCCCGGATCAGCCAGCCGAACGTCCGGGAGAACCGGTGCATGGGACCGGCGGTGGCGAGTGCGGCCGGCATCGGCCGGGCCAGTGCCGCGTTCTTGGGCACCAACTCGCCGAAGAGCATCGAGAGCAGGGTCGCCAGGGCCAGCGCCAGGAACGGGGTGTACCGCTCGGTCGCGTCCCCGGCCAGCGGGCGCAGCAGCGGGGTGAAGATCCGGGCCAGGGCCGGCTCGGCCAGATAGCCGGTGAGCAGCGCGGTGATGGTGATGCCGAGCTGCGCACCGGAGAGCTGGAAGGACAATTCGCGCAGCGCGGTGCGTACCGTCAGGGCGGCCTCGTCACCGGCGGCGGCCCGCCGGTCGATCTCCGCACGGTCGACGGTGACCAGGGCGAACTCGGCCGCGACGAAGAACGCGTTGCCCGCGGTCAGCGCAACGAAGCCGACCAGGGGCAGCAGAGTGGTCAAGAGCAGACCGTCGATGTTCGCCTCACCTCGGCGAGATTCTTGCATGACGACGGCGGCGACACCCGTGGGTGCCGCCGCCGTCGATCGTTCCGATCCGGGGGTACGCGGCTCAGCCGGCGACCGGCGCGCTCTCCTTGTCGCCCTGCGGCTGCTCCGGCTTGACCGAGCGGAGCAGCACGCTGGCCACGTCGATCACCTCGACCTGCTCGCCGGCGCCCTTGCCGTTGACCCCGTCGTTGAGCATCGTCGAGCAGAACGGGCAGCCGACGGCGACGGTCTTCGCGCCGGTGGCCATGGCCTCCTCGACCCGGTCCACGTTGATCCGCTTGCCGATCTTCTCCTCCATCCACATCCGGGCACCGCCGGCACCGCAGCAGAAGGAGCGCTCGCTGTTACGCGGCATCTCGGTGAGCTCGCCCTGGATGGCGTCGCCGAGCACCTCGCGGGGGGCCGCGAAGACCCGGTTGTGGCGGCCCAGGTAGCAGGGGTCGTGGTAGGTGACTCCGCCGTCGACCGGCTGCACCGGGGTGAGCTTGCCGGTGGACACCAGGTGGGCCAGCAGTTGGGTGTGGTGGACCACCTCGTACTCGCCGCCGAGCTGGCCGTACTCGTTGCCCAGGGTGTTGAAGCAGTGCGGGCAGGTGGCGACGATCTTGCGGGACGTCTTCTCCCGACCCTCGAACGCCTCGTTCAGCGTCTCCACGTTCTGCTGGGCGAGCATCTGGAAGACGAACTCGTTGCCGATCCGTCGTGCCGGGTCGCCGGAGCAGGTCTCGCCCTCGCCCAGGATCGCGAACTTCACGCCCGCCTCGTCGAGCAGCGTGGCCACCGCTCGGGTGGTCTTCTTGGCCCGGTCCTCGAACGCACCGGCGCAGCCGACCCAGAACAGGTACTCGAAGTCGTCCACCTCGCCGACCCGGGGCACCTCGAAGTCGAGGCCCTTGGTCCAGTCCTCGCGGGTGTTCTGCGGGGCACCCCACGGGTTGCCCTTGTTCTCCAGGTTGCGCAGCATCACGCCGGCCTCGGAGGGGAAGCTCGACTCGATCAACACCTGGTAGCGGCGCATGTCGACGATGTGGTCCACGTGCTCGATGTCCACCGGGCACTGCTCGACGCAGGCACCGCAGGTGGTGCAGGACCAGAGCACGTCCGGGTCGATGACGCCACCGGACTCCGCGTCGCCGATCAGCGGGCGGTCCGCCTCGGCCAACGACAGCACGTCCAGGTGGGCGAGCTGCGCGGCGGTGGCCTTCTCCTCGCCGGTCAGGTCCTTGCCACCGCCGGCCAGCAGGTAGGGCGCCTTCGCGTACGCGTGGTCGCGCAGGCTCAGCACGAGCAGCTTGGGCGACAGCGGCTTGCCGGTGTTCCAGGCCGGGCACTGCGACTGGCAGCGACCGCACTCGGTGCAGGTGCTGAAGTCCAGCAGGCCCTTCCAGGTGAACTGCTCGACCTGGGCGACGCCGAACTGGTCCTTCTCCGGGTCGGCCTCCTCGAAGTCGAGCGGCTTACCCTGGCTCGTCATCGGGCGCAGCGCGCCGAGGCCGGAGCCCGCGGGCCGGGCCGGCTCGCGCTTGAAGAAGATGTTGAAGAACGCCAGGAAGCGGTGCCAGGCGACGCCCATGGTGACGTTCAGCGAGATGACGATCAGCCAGGTCATCGAGATAATGATCTTGATGGCGGCGGCGACACTCACCCCGGCCGCCCAGTCGGGCAGCACCGCACCGACCGCGTGACTGACCGGAGTGGCCCAGAGCGGGAACTCGAAGTGGTCGGTCGCGACCTTGAAGCCCCGGATCACGAACCCGAAGATCAGGACCAGCAGCACGACCCACTCGACGAAGTAGCCCTGCCACATCGTCGAGCCGGTGAACCGGGACCGACCGCCCGGCCGGTTCGGCCGGTTGCGCAGCCGGATCACCATCAGCACCAGGATGCCGGCCAGACCCAGCACGCCGATGATCTCGGTGGCCAGACCGAAGACCGTCCAGTGCCCGATGATCGGCAACCCGCCGCCCGGCGTGACCACCTCGAAGTACGCCTCGAGCACCAGCAGCGACAGCACGATGAAGCCGACCATCACGAACCAGTGGGCCGCGCCCACCACACCCCACTTGAGCATCCGGGTGTGGCCGGCGGTCTCCACCAGCATGGTCTTCGTACGGGTGGCCTTGTCGCCGAACCGCTCGGGCGCGGGCTGACCAAGCCGGATGACGGCCACCAGCTTCAGGACCGCGCATACCGCAAGCCACACCGCAACCGCGGTGATGGCGGCCGCGAGGATCGTGGTGACGATCTGGACGCTGCCCATCGAGTTGGCCTCCCGGTCTGCTGCCTGTCCGGTGCAGCCTACGCGCAAGGTTACCCAGCAGTAACGTGAGTCTTCTCGCACTTGGCCACGCCGCCCTGCGGACACCATAGGGTGCCCCGCCCGGTCCTGCCGGGCAGGGGCTCCGCGGGGTGACGTGGGTCCTGCGACGCGTCAGCGCCGGAGGGGCTCAGCGCCAGCGAGAGAGCAGGATCAGCGAGGTGACCATCGCACCGAAGCCGACCGCGAGGTTCCAGTAACCCCACGTCGCGACCGGGTACTCCTGCTCGGACAGGTAGTAGACCACCAGCCAACCGATGCCAGCCACGATCAGAGCGACCGCGGTGAGCGGCAGCCACACCGGGCTAGGCTTGCGCGACGACCCCGCCGTCGTCGGACGGACATCCGTCGGCGGGGTGTACACCTTCTTCTTGCGGACCTGAGACTTGGGCACGACGCTCTCCAGAGGGGGTGACGACCTCGTCCGGCCTGACAACCGGGCGCGGGGGCGACGGTCCATGGCCAATAATGTTCGACAGCTAGCGTAGTCCCGAAGGGCCGCCCAGACCACGAATGGGGTCAGGCCGACGCACGGAGTGACCCAAAAGGCAGGACTGTTCGCATCACCGGCCCGGCCGGAGCGGACCGATCCCCGACACGCGGAAGGAACGGTCGGTGGAGTACACATCCGGCGCCGCCTCCTGGCAGAAGGTCCTCCGACGGGCCGTCGCGGGGCTACTGCCCGGGCGACCCCGTCAACGCCGACCCGGCTGGTCGATCGGGGTGCCCCTGATCGCCGCGGCGGCGGGGCTGCTCTTCACCACCAGCGCGACCACGGCAAACGGCACCGCGCTGCGCGAGGATCGTCGGCCCCAGCTCAACCAGCTCATCGCGGACCGCGCCGAGCAGGTGGCCGCGAGCGAGCTCCGGGCCGCCAACCTGCGCGGCCAGGTCGAGCAGCAGACCGACACGCTGGCGCACTCGGACGGCCCGATCAAGGCCCAGCAGGACCGCGCCAAGGGCAGTCTCCAGTCCGCCGGGTTCACCAAGCTGGCCGGCACCGGAGTGACGGTGGAGCTGAACGACGCACCACGCCGCAGCGACCAGACCCCCTCGGACGCCAGCAACGACGACCTGGTGGTGCATCAGAGCGACGTACAGGCGGTGGTCAACGCGCTCTGGGCCGGCGGAGCGGAGGCCATGTCAATCATGAACGTCCGCGTGCTCACCACCAGCGCGGTACGCTGCGTCGGTAACACCCTGCTGCTCCATGGCCGGGTGTACTCCCCACCGTTCAAGATCGTGGCAATTGGCGACCCGGCTGCCCTCCAGCACGCCCTCGCCAGCTCTCAGGGAGTCCGGTTGTTCAAGGACGCGGTCGACGACTATCAGCTCGGCTACAAGGAGACCGTCTCCGCGGTGGAGGTCCCGGCCTTCGAGGACTCGACCGCCCTGCGCTCGGCGACGGTGCCCCGATGAGCGGCCCGGACGACCGGCGCGACGGGCGCCACCGCGACCAGGCCGACGATCCGACCGCGTTCCTGCCCAAGGTCGACCGCCCGGAGCAGACACCGCGCCGGCCGGGCCCGACCGGCAACTGGCCCGATCCGGTGCTGCCGACCCGTGCCAGGACGACACCCCCGCCAGCGGCTCCCGAACCGCCAGCGACCGCTCGGCCGCCCCGCGAGGGTTGGTCGACCCCGCCCCCGGTCGGCCACACCCCGCCCCCGGTCGGCCACAGCCCGAGCACCGACCGCCCGGCCCAGCCGAGCGCTGGTCGACCCGATCCCCAGCGCGCCCCGGGTCACCCTCAGAGCGAGGCACCGCCGCCCTGGCCCGGCACCCCGGCGGCCGGGACGGCCCCGCAGAGCCGTCCCCCCACCGCCACGCCAGGCGTACCGACCGGACCCGGTCCGGGACCGGTCCGGCCGGCGGCTCCCGGCAGCGCGCCCGACCGCCGCCCGGTCACCGGCCCGGCGCCCGCCGGTCCGGCGGCTCCCGGCACCCAGCCCGTCAGTCCGGCCGCTCCCGGCCCCGCGCCCGCCCGCCCGCCGGCCACCGGCGGCGGCACGTCCGCCCGCCCGCCGGCCGGCGGCACGCCCGCTCCGACGACCAGGCCGGGTGGGACGCCGCCTCCGCTGACCAGGCCGACCAGCGGTCTGCCGGGCAGCACCTCGCCCCACCTGGGTACGCCCGGCGGGCCGCCAGCCCGGCCGGCCGCTCCCGGATCCCGTCCGGCGACTCCCGGCACCCCGAGCGCACCCGGTGGCGACGCACCGACCGCGTTCATCCCCAAGGTCAGCGCCGGGCCCAGCCGACCGACCGGCTCCCCGGCCACTCCGGTCTCACCGGCCGGGCCGAGCCGCGCCGCAGACCCGTCCGCCACCGCGCTGATCCCGGCGGTCCCCGCCGGGCCCACGATCCGGCCACCGTCGCTCGACTCCACGGCGCTGATGGGTGCCGTCCCCCGTACGTCGACCGCCGACGAGCCGGCCGGCACCGGAGAGAGCGCCGACGAGCCGCCCCGCCCCCGGCGCGGCGAGCGGGTGGTGCAACTCCGGGCGCACCAGACCGACGATGGCTACAAGAGCGTCTACTCGGAGCTCACCCGCCCGTCGTTCACCTCTCGACTGCGCAGCGGCATCCGGGTCACCGGCGAGGTCCTGATCACCTTCGGTCTGGTGGTGCTGCTTTTCGCCGGCTACGAGGTCTGGGGCAAGTCGGCCATCGTCGACGCCCACCAGAACGACCTCAGCAACGAACTGGCCCAGGAGTGGGCTCCGACCGACGACCCGACGGTCGTTCCGTCGGCCACCCCGAGCGTCAAGCCGTCACCGCCGGTGCACGGCAAACCGATCGCGGGCCTCTACATCCCCAAGCTCGACAAGAACTGGGTGGTGGTCGAGGGCGTCACCCAGGCCGACATCCGGTACGCCCCAGGGCACTACCCGACCAGCGCGCTGCCCGGTCAGGTCGGCAACTTCTCGGTCGCCGGCCACCGCAACCGCGCCACCTTCTGGCGGCTGGACGAGCTGGACGACGGTGACGCCATCGTGGTCGAAGGCAAGACCGACTGGTACGTCTACAAGGTGTCGAAGACCCGGATCGTCAAGCCGACCCAGGTCGAGGTGGTGGCGGCGGTGCCGGGAGAGCCCGGCAAGAAGGCGACCAAGCGGATGCTCACCCTGACCACGTGCAACCCGAAGTTCGACAACTACCAGCGCCTGATCATCCACGCCGAGCTGGATCGGACCCAGCCCAAGTCGGCGGGCCGCCCGGCGGAGCTGGGGGGCTGACCGATGTACGCGTTCATCTGGCGCAAGCTGCCGTTCGGCCTGGTCGGCAAGCTGACCGGCTCGGTGCTGCTGGTCGCCGCCACGGTGGCCCTGCTCTGGTATGTGGCCTTCCCGTGGGCCGAGCCGCTGCTGCCCTTCGACGACGTGCAGGTCACGCAGGATTCCGGCACACCGGGGGATCCGGGCGATGCGGACTCGGTGACCGGGAAGACCCCGGCCGGCGAGGAGCACGAGCTGCCCTACGACACCGACCAGAACAACTCCGCGCCCCCCTCCCCGAACGGCTGACCATGCGCGTCCTGGTGATCGACAACTACGACTCGTTCGTCTTCAACCTGGTGCAGTACCTCGGGCAGCTCGGCGTGGACTGCGAGGTCCGCCGCAACGACGAGATCGACGTCGCCGAGGTGGGCCGGGTCGGCGCGGCCGGCATCCTGCTCTCACCCGGGCCGGGCAGCCCCGACCGCGCCGGCATCTGCCTGGACGTCATCCGGGAGTACGCCGGGAAGCTTCCGATCTTCGGCGTCTGCCTCGGTCACCAGGCGATCGGCGAGGCGTTCGGAGCGACCGTGACCCGCGCCCCCGAACTGCTGCACGGCAAGACCTCCGAGGTGCGGCACCACTCGGTCGGTGTGCTCGCCGGTCTGCCCGAGCCGTTCACCGCCACCCGCTACCACTCGCTGGCCGTGCTGCCCGAGACGCTCCCCGACGAGCTGGAGGTCACTGGCTGGACCGGCTCCGGCGTGGTGATGGCGATGCGCCACCGGACGCTACCGATCGAGGGCGTGCAGTTCCATCCGGAATCGGTGCTCACCGAGGGCGGCCACCTGATGCTCGCCAACTGGCTGGCCACCTGCGGTCACCCGGAGGCCCTGGAGCGTGCTCCGGCGCTGGCCGCCGAAGTGGACGCGCGTCGACTGGCCGCCTTCGCCACCGCCTGACCCGGTCAGCCCCGTAGCGCGTCCTGGACCGCTGAATTCTCTGGTGAACTGACCGCCGGAGACCGGCCCCAGCCCGCGTCCCACGCCGCCTTGCCACTGGCGAAGTAGTCCCGGACCGACTTCCCGGCGATCAGGAACGGCCCGCAGCCTGCGCAGCGAGCTCTCACTCCGTCGACGTCGATGCCGAGATGTCGGCAGAGCGTCACCGCCCGGTTCACGTGGTAGGACTGGGTCACGATCAGTGCCCGCTCGATCCCGTACACCTCGCGTGCCCGGGCACAGCTGTCATAGGTGTCCAGGCCGAACGGGTCGGCCACCACGCGACGCGGGTCGACACCGAGCTCGACGAGGTACGACGTCATCGCGGCCGGTTCGTCACCCGACGTGCCGCCCCCGTCGCCCGACACGAGAACCACCCGAGCCCGCCCGCTGTTCACCAATTCGGCGGCGGTCTCCAAACGGCCGGTCAGCCGGTCACCCGGTTGGCGACGATCGGCCGCCACGGCGGTGCCGAGGACGATCACCACGTCGGAGGACGGCGCGTCGGCCTCGTCGTACACGTGGCCGTGCGCCGCGATCGTCGTCCACAGCCAGGGAAGGCTGGCGAGCAGCAGGGCGACCAACCCGAGGACGGCCGCGCGGCGGAGGCGACGAGGCCATCGACGCACCCGGTCGGCGACGGCTTCCGGAGCGCTCATGCCGACGGGCCCGAAGACCGGGGCACCCGGCCTAATCCTCGGGCAGCCGGATCGGCGGCGGGAACGGCTGCCCGGTGCCGCCACCGTTGCCCGGAGTGGACGGCGTGTTCGTCGGGGTCGCGGTTGGCGACGTCGTGCCCGTGGGCGGCGTCTCGACCTTCTCCGGGATGCCGATCTCGATCGTCACCGTCTTGCCCTGCGCCAGCTCGGTGCCGGGATCCGGGTTCTGCGTCTGTACGCGGCCGGCCTGGTCGGCCGGCACCTCGGTGCCGTCGCGGAACCTGGGGACGTAACCGGCCTCCCGGAGTTCCTTCTCGGCCTCGCTCCGGGTGGAGTTGATGACGTTCGGGACCTTGCTGACATTGCCCCGGGAGACGTCGAGCGTCACCTTGGTGCCCTGGGCGACGGTGGTCCCCGACGGCGGGCTGACCCTGACCACGATGCCCTTCTGGGCCGGGTTGTCCACCTGCCGTTCCACAACCACCAGTCCTCGCTCCACGAGCTGGGGCTTGACGTTCTCGAACTGGGAGTTGACCAGACCCGCGGGGATCTGCACGTCCGGCTTGCCACCGCAGATCTTGATGATCACCGTGCCGGCCTGCTCCAGCCGGGCGTTCGGCGCCGGGCTCTGCTCGACCACCGTCTCCGGCTTACAGGTGCTGTTGAACACCGGCTCCCCCGTCTGGGGCTGGAAGCCGGCGTTACGGATCTCGGTGAACGCGGCCTCCTGGCTCTTGCCGGCGAGCGTCGGAACGGACTTCAGGTCCTTGTCCTTCTGCTGATTCCAGAGCAGGGCGGCGACCAGGGCGATCACCGCCAGCACGCCGACCGCGCTGAACGTCGCGATCAGCCAGGACGACGCCTTGCGTTGACGGGGGTCACCGACACGGGCCGGGACCTGCCGGGTCTGCTGCGTTCCGCCACCGGCCGGGTAGCCCGCTCCGCCACCGGCAGTCGGGGCCATCGCCACCGTCTCGGCCTCCCGCATCACCGGGGTGGCCAGCACCGGGCGGCCCGCGGCGGCACGAAGCAGGTCGGCCCGCATCTCGCCGGCGCTCTGGTAGCGGTTGAGCGGGTTCTTCGACAGCGCCTTGAGCACGATCGCGTCGACCGCCGGAGTGACGTCCGGGTTGATGTCGCTCGGCGTCGGGGGCGTCTCCCGCACGTGCTGGTACGCGACGCTGACCGGGCTGTCCCCGACGAACGGCGGGTGCCCGCAGACCAGCTCGAACAGCACGCAGCCAGCGGCGTACACGTCGGAGCGGGCATCCACGGCCTCGCCACGCGCCTGCTCCGGGGAGAGGTACTGCGCGGTGCCGATGACCGCGCTGGTCTGCGTCATGGTGGTGGCGCCGCTGGCCAGCGCCCGGGCGATGCCGAAGTCCATCACCTTGACCTGGCCGGTCTGGGTGAGCATGACGTTGCCCGGCTTGATGTCCCGGTGGATGATGCCGTGCCGGTGGCTGAACTCCAGCGCCGCGCACATGTCGGCGCAGATCTCCAGTGCCCGGCGGGGCTGCAACCGGCCCTCGGCGCCGAGCACCTCCTTGAGGGTCCGGCCGTTGACGAACTCCATCACGATGAACGGCAACGTCTCGCCGGTCGGCGCGGTCTCCTCGCCGGTGTCGTAGACGGCCACGATCGCGGGGTGGTTGAGCGAGGCGGCGTTCTGCGCCTCCCGACGGAACCGCATCTGGAACGTCGCGTCCCGGGCGAGGTCCGTACGGAGCATCTTGATCGCGACGTCCCGACCGAGCCGGAGGTCGCGACCGCGGTGCACCTCGGCCATGCCGCCGTAGCCGAGCAGCTCGCCGACCTGGTACCTGCCACCGAGCAGGCGGGCCTGCGCTGTCATCGCGTCTGTCGTCCTTCGCTCGTCGTCGTCCCGCCGTCACCCGGCTGGAGCCGTACCTCCCGACGGTACGACGTCCGGGTCGGATCGTCGCGCCCGTCGAGCCGTAGCGCGCCGGACGTCACCGTGTGCGGTGCCAGCGCCCCGGATCGCCCATTCTTGTTCAGGTTGTAGGAAATCACGCCGGAGCAGACCAGGACCAGTACGGCCAGCAGGATGGCGAGAAGCACCATTCCGGGCCGGGACCGGCGGGGGTTCGCGGTCGACAACGCCGGCCCGGCCTGCCGGGCGTACGCCGGTGGGTGCTCCTGACGGGTCTGTGCCGGCGGCACCGCCGCGGCGCCGCGCGGGTAGCTGGTCGGGGCGACCGGCGTGCGTGCCTGCGGGACGGCCGGCGCGACGGTCGTGGGTCGGAGCTGCTGCTGCTGGGCCGGCGCGATGGCGGCCGGGCGTTGCACGGCCGGCGGGCGGGGCGGGGCAGCCGGCGGGCGTAGCTGCTGCGCCTGCGGCACCTGGGCTCGGCCGGGAGCGGCGGGCGAGGCCGGTGCCGCGGAAATCGGCCCGGGGTGCCCACCACCGGCACGGGCCTGCTGGGAGAGTGCGGCCTTGAGCTGACGGGCGACCCCGGCGAGGGCGGCCGCGCTGGGCCAGCGGGCGGCCGGGTCCTTGGCCAGCGCCCGTTCCACCAACGCCCGGACCTGCGGCGGGATGTCGGAGGGCAGCGGCCGCGGCGTCTCCCGGACGTGCCGCATGGCGATGTCGAGCGGGTTGTCGCCCTCGAACGGTCGCCGCCCGGCGAGGCACTGGTAGGCGACCACGCCAAGCGCGTACACGTCGGAGGCCGGCGTGGCCACACCGCCGGTGGCCTGCTCCGGCGAGATGTACGACGCGGTGCCGAGCACCGAGCCGGCGGCGGTGAGCGAACCCACCAGGTCGGAACGGGCGATGCCGAAGTCGGTGAGCACCAGCGTGCCGTTCGGCCGGACGAGCAGGTTGCCCGGCTTCACGTCCCGGTGCACGATGCCCTTCTCGTGGGCGGCGTGCAGCGCGTCGGCGGCCTGCGCGACCAGCGCCATCGTCCGGGCCGGAGTGAGTCGGCCGACCCGGCTCAGGGTGGACGACAGGGCATCACCCTCGACGTACTCCATCACCAGGAAGGCGATCTGCTGGTCGTTGCCGAAGTCGTAGACGTCCACCACGCCGGGGTGGTTGATGGTGGCCATGGTCCGGGCCTCGCCACGGAACCGCTCGCCGAAATCGGGATCGTCGAGCAGGGCGGGGAGCAGGCTCTTCACCGCGACCGTCCGGCCGAGCACCTGGTCGGTGCCACGCCAGACGTCGCCCATGCCGCCGCTGGCGATCCGCTCGTCGAGGCGGTAGCGGTTGCCGAGCTGGACACCGGGGCTGAGCATGTCAGCGACCTCCGGGGTCGGCGATGGCCGCCCGCATGATCTGGCCGCCGATCCGGGCCGCCTCGGCGCTACCGCCCGGGCCGGCCTGCTCCAGCTCCACGCAGACCGCGGAGACGGCGTTGCCGTTCTTGTCCAGGGCGAAGCCGATGAACCAGCCGTGGTCGGGGCGATCCGGGGCGGACTGGGCGGTGCCGGTCTTGCCGCCGACCGTGTAGCCGCTGATCGCGGCCTTCCGGCCGGTGCCGTTCTGTACCACGCTGACCATCATGTCGCGCAGGTCGCCGGCGACCGGGCCGGTGACCGGCTGGCGCAGATCTCGCGGCTTCGCGGTGTAGTAGCTGGTCGTCCGGTCCGGGGCGAGCAGCTGCCGGACCAGGTACGGCCGCATCTGGGTGCCGCCGTTGGCAACCGCGCCCGCGATCATCGCGCCCTGAAGTGGGGTCATCCGGACGTCGCGCTGACCGATCGAGGACTGGGCCAGCGCGGCCGGGTCGTCCGTCCCGTCGGCGTTCTGCATGGTGCCGGTCCGGCTGGCAGCCGTGGGCAGCCCTCCCTCGCCGAGCTGACCGACGGTGAGGTCTTCCTGCTCGAAGCCGAACTGCCGGGCCTTCTCCTTGATGGCGTTGGCGCCGAGCCGCACGCCGAGCTGGGCGAAGCCCGTGTTGCACGATTCGGTGACCGCGTCCAGCAGGGTGACCTGCGACTCCGGGCAGATCGATGCGGCGGCGTTGCGGATCGGCTCACCGGAGGTGGGCGGGGTGTAGCTGGGACCGGCCGGGATCTGGGTGCTCTTGGTGACACCGTTCTCCAGCGCCGCCGCGGCTACCACGATCTTGAAGGTGGAGCCCGGCGGCAGGGTCTCGGAGAGCGCGCGATTCTTCAGCGGTTCTTCCGGGTCCTGCTCGAGCTTGGTGTACGCCGCGGCGGCCTCGGTGCCGGTGTGGCTGGCAAGCGGGTTCGGATCGAAACTGGGCATGGAGACCAGCGCCTGCACCGCCCCGGTACGCGGGTCGATGGCGATCGCCGCGCCCCTCTTGGCGTCCACCTGGTTGTTGCGCAGCTGGTCGTACGCCACGTCCTGGGCCCGCTTGGAGAGCGTGAGCAGCACGTTGCCGCCACCGGTGTCGTCGCCGGTGAACATGTCCTTCACCCGGTCACCGATCAACTGGTCGCTGGTGCCGGCCAGGAAGTCGTTCTCGACCTGCTCGATGCCCTGGTCGGCCAGGTTGACCGGCTTGTAGCCGAGCACGTGGGCATACTTGGCGCCGCCCGGGTAGGTGCGCAGGAACTTCAGCGTGCCGGTGGTCTCCTTGCTGGTGGCCACTGCCGTGCCGCCAGCCTCGATGTTGCCGCGCTTGCGCTTGTAGTCGGCAACCTGGACCCGGCCGTTGTAGTCGCTGGTGCGGTATTCGTCGGCCTTGTAGGCCTGGATCCAGTTCAGGTTCGCGAAGAGCAGGCCGAACAGGACCATGACGACGACGCCGACACGGCGCAGGGGTGCGTTCACGGCTTGATCACCTCCGTGGGAGCACCGTGCAGCTGCTCGGGCGGGCCGGCGGCGGGCCGGGAAGCCTTGCCAGCGGCCCCGGTGACCGGTCGGCGGGCTCCGTCGGAGACCCGCAGCAACACCGCGATGAGCAGCCAGTTCGCCATCAGTGACGAACCACCGGCGGACAGGAACGGGGTGGTCTGACCGGTCAGCGGGATGAGCTTGCTGATCCCGCCGACGATCACGAAGACCTGCAGACCGAGGGTGAACGCGAGACCACCGGCGAGGAGCTTGCCGAACGAGTCCCGCACCGCGAGGGCGGCACGCAGCCCGCGCTCCACGATCAGCAGGTAGACGACCAGCAGCGCGGAGAGCCCGAAGAGGCCGAGCTCCTCACCGATGCCGGCGAAGATGAAGTCGTTCTGCACCTCGGGCAGAATCCCCGGCTGGCCGCCGCCCGGCCCGGCACCGAAGAGGCCACCCGTGCCGAGCGCGAGCAGCCCTTGCACCAACTGGTAGCCCTTGTCGGTCGGATCGGCGAACGGGTCGAGCCAGATCTCGGCGCGCAGGTAGAAGTTGGCGAACGGGCCGCCGACCGTCTCGCCGAGGACGTAGGCGAGGTACGCGCCACCGAAGAAGAGCACCAGGCCGATCAGCAGCCAACTGACCCGTTCGGTGGCGATGTAGAGCGTCACCACGAACATGCCGAAGTAGAGCAGCGAGGTGCCCAGATCCTTCTCGAAGACCAGCACCAGGACGCTGATCAGCCAGACCCCGACCACCGGGCCGAGGTCGCGGCCACGCGGGAAGTCGATGCCGAGGAAGCGCCGGCTGGCCAGCGACAGCACCTCGCGCTTGCGGACCAGGTAGTAGGCGAAGAAGACCAGCAGCGCCAACTTGGCGAACTCACCCGGCTGAATGGAGAAGCCGGCGACCTGGATCCACAGCCGGGCGCCGTTCCTCTCGGAGATGCTGGTCGGCAGCACCGCCGGGAGCATCACCAGCACGATGCCGGCCAACCCCAGGGTGTACGCGTACCGGGAGATCGATCGGTGGTCGCGCATGAGGGCGAGCAGGCCGGCAGCGAGGATCACCGAGGCGAGCGTCCAGGCCAACTGGCGCCCGCCCTGCCCCGCGAAGACGGCCAGGCCCTCCCGGTCGGCAACCGGGGCGTCGCCCAGGTCGATCCGGCGCAGGAAGCCCACCCCGAGCCCGTTGAGCAGGGCCACCGCCGGCAGTAGGGCCGGGTCGGCGAACGGGGCGAGGAAGCGGATGACCAGGTGCAGGCCGAGGAAGACCGCACCGAGCGCGGCGGCGGGCATCCAGAAATCCGGGGTGACCGTGTCCAGCAGGTTCGCCTCGACGGTCGCCCCGTACGCGGCCACCAGCACCAGGGCGAGCAGCAGCAGGGACAGCTCGGCGTTGCGCCGGGACCGGGCCAGGCGCACGCCGGACTGCTCGCCCGTGGTGGCGGGCGAGGTTGCCGGTGTGGCCGCTGCGGTCACGGGTGGAGTCCTTGGGATCTCAGCCGACACTCACTCGGTAGACCGGCAACCGGCCGGATCGAGCGTCGGCGGGGCCGAGTCGGAGGGCGTCGCGTCGGGCGTCGTGGTCGGGGCGGTGAAGCCGGCAGCGGTGGTGGCACCGGTGGTCGGGCTGGCGGTGACGACCCCGTTCGGGGTCGCCGACGCGCTGGCGCTCGGGCTGCCGTTCGGCGCCGGGGTCGTCACGCCCGGGGTCGGAGTAGGCGTCGGCGTCGGCGTGCCGCCAGCCGGGGCCGTGTCGGACGGGCAGAGCGGCTTCAGGTTGGGGTTGCTCGGGGTGTCGCTGGTCAGCTCGGCCAGCTGGCGCTCGGCGTCCGGCTCGTTCTTGGCCCGGATGCCCACCTTGACGGTGTCCTGCGCGGCCACCGTGAGGTCGTCCAACCGGGTGCCGCTGGTGCGGTGCACGGTGGAGAGGTCCATCCCGGCGATTTGGCCCTGGACGCCGCGGAAGACGGCGACCTGGCCCTCCTCGGTGGCACCCACGTAGTACTGCCGCTGGGTGTACGTCCAGCCCCCGAAGACCCCGCCGCCGACGATCACCAGCAGGGCCAGCGCCATGGCGGCGGCCCGCACCGGCCGGTGCTTGGGCCGCTCCGGCTCGTCGTCCGAGGCGGCCGGCTCCTCCGGCGCGGCCGGGCGCGGCGCGGAGAGCGCCGAGGCCCGCGCGGCCGGGGTGGAGTCGTCGGCGGAGGTGGCCATGCCCCGGTCCCGGGCAGCGGCACCGCCGACGATCGGGGTCGCCTCGACGATGTCCTGATCGGTGGCGTCGGCGATGATCACCGTGATGTTGTCCGGTCCGCCGCCGCGCAGCGCGAGCTGCACGAGCCGTTCGACGCACTGCTGCGGATCGACGTACTCACGCAGGGTCTCGCCGATGGTCTCGGCACTGACCACACCCGAGAGCCCGTCGCTGCAGATCAGATAGCGGTCGCCGGGAAGCACCTGGCGCACCGAGTACTCCGGGTCGATGTCCCGGCCGTCCAGGGCCCGGGTCAACAGCGACCGCTGCGGGTGGCTGCTCGCCTCCTCGGCGCTGATCCGGCCCTCGTCGACGAGCATCTGGACGTACGTGTCGTCCTTGGTGATCTGCGCGAACTCGCCGTTGCGCAGCAGGTAGGCCCGCGAGTCGCCGATGTGGACCATGCCCAGCTTGCTGCCGGTGAAGAGGGTCGCGGTCAGCGTGGTGCCCATCCCCTCCAACTGCGGGTTGGCGTCCACGGTGTCGCGGAGTTGTTGGTTGGCGGTGCCCACGGCCGAACGCAACGCGTCGACGAGGGCGTCACCCGGGACGTCCTCGTCGAGCGGCGCCATGGCACCGATGACGATGTTGCTGGCGACGTCACCGGCGGCCATGCCGCCCATGCCGTCGGCAACGGCGAGTAGCCGCGGCCCGGCGTAGACGGAATCTTGATTGCCGTCTCGGATCAGACCGCGGTCGCTGTGGGCCGCATAGCGCAGGGTCAGAGTCATGGCCGTAATTCGAGGGAAGTGCGGCCGATCCGGATCGGCACGCCGAGGGGGACGGGGGTTGGTCCGGTGACCTTAGCGCGATCTAGGTAGGTGCCGTTAGTCGAGCCGAGGTCCTCGACGAACCACTGCCCGTCACGCGGCACGAGCCGGGCGTGCCGCGCGGAGGCGTAGTCGTCGGTGATGACCAGGGTGGAGTCCTCGGCCCGACCGATGGTGATCTGCGCTTCACCGAGAGTGATTCGGGTGCCAGCCAGCTGGCCGGCGGTCACCACCAACTGGTGGGCCGCCCTGCCCCG
This sequence comes from Micromonospora vulcania, assembly GCF_042658605.1. Lineage (NCBI taxonomy): Bacteria > Bacillati > Actinomycetota > Actinomycetes > Micromonosporales > Micromonosporaceae > Micromonospora > Micromonospora vulcania. Next base: position 76,028 of record NZ_JBHSQS010000011.1, read on the forward strand.
CTTCACCTTCGCCGGTTTGGCCGCCTGCCCCGTCGAGGCGCCCACCGCGCGCGGTGCGGCCACCAGACGACCCGACCGGGCACCCGCGAAGAGGTCCCGGCGGATGACGCCGACCACCGTGAACACGAAGATCCACAGCAGGATCAGGAACCCGAACCGGGCGACGGTGATGACCAGTTCCGGCAAGGCGGGTCAGCCGTCCACGCGGAAGGTCAACGTCGTGGTGCCGAGCTGGATCATGTCGCCCGGGTTGAGGGCGACGGCGGAGACCCGCTGGCCGTTGACCATGGTGCCGTTGGTCGACCCCAGATCGGTCAGCACAACCTGGCCGCCGTCGAAGTCCAGCCGGGCGTGTCGCCGGGAGATGCCGACGTCGGGCAGGCGCAGGTTGGCCTGGTCGCCGCGACCGATCACCGTCGACCCCATCTGGAGGGGATAGGTGCGCCCGTCGCCGGACACCAGCCGGACGTTGCGGGTGCCGCCCTGGCCGGGCGGAGGGCCGTAGCCACCGCCCTGGTCGTACGCGGGGTAGGCGGGCGGACCGGCGTCGTAGCCGGGTGCCGAGACCGGGGCGACCTCGCCACCGGTGTAGACCTCGGCGGTGACACGGAACATGCCCGTGTCCAGGCCCTCACCCCGTTCGATCTCCACGATCACGTCGCCGTAGACCGTCCAGGCCTGCTCGCCGATGAACTCCGCCTGCGACTGGGCCAGTTCCTGGGCCAGCGCGGCGGCGTACGGCGCCAGCCGACTGTGGTCGTACGGCGAGAGATCGATCACGTAGCGGTTGGGCACCAACGTGCGCCCACCGGCCAGGATCGCCTTGTGCGCCTCGGCCTCCCGCTGCATGGCGTTGAGGATCTCCACGGGGTGGACCACCCCTTTGAAGACCTTGGCAAAGGCCCCTTCGACCAGGCCTTCCAGACGCTTCTCGAAGCGTTGCAGCACGCTCACCGGCTCCTCCTCGGGTCCCGAGGACATGATGGTATCCGGCCGGCGCGCGCGCAGCTCACACGCCGCTCGGCCGCCTGCTACCGGCCCGTTCGGATGGGCCGGGACTACCGTGCTACTCTTTCGTCCGCCACGAACGGTAACCGCTCGTGGCGAGCGCCGGGGACAGCGTAATATCTCCGGGGCCCGTTGGAGACGACGGGCTCGGGGCGGCTAAAGTGTTCCGGGTCGTGCCACGGGGATGTGGCGGAATGGCAGACGCGCACGGTTCAGGTCCGTGTGCCCGAAAGGGCGTGGGGGTTCAACTCCCCCCATCCCCACCCACAGACGAGGGCTCCGCGGAATGCGGGGCCCTTCCGTCATATTCGGGGCGTGCCGGACGTCACGCTATGCTCCGATGGTTTCTGCCTCCGATGGACCAGGAGTGGCGTGTGAGTGTCGCGTTGGTGACCGGGTCGGGCGGTCTGATCGGCTCCGAGGCGGTCCGGCACTTCGCCGGCCTCGGTCTGGACGTCGTCGGCATCGACAACGACATGCGCCGGTACTTCTTCGGCGAGGACGGGTCGACCTCGTGGAGTCTGCAGCGGCTCGGCCGTGACCTGGGTTCCGCGTACACCCACTTCGGGGTGGACATCCGGGACCGGGACGGCCTGGAGCAGGTGTTCAAGAAGTACGGCTCGGACATCGCGGTGGTGATCCACAGCGCGGCGCAGCCGAGTCACGACTGGGCGGCCAAGGAGCCGTACACGGACTTCGACGTGAACGCCGGCGGCACGCTCAACATGCTGGAGAACACCCGCCGGCACGCGATCGACGCGCCGTTCATCCACTGCTCGACCAACAAGGTCTACGGCGACCGGCCCAACAATCTGCCGTTGATCGAGCTGGAGACCCGGTACGAGCTGCCCGAGGACCACCGCTGGTACCAGGGCATCACCGAGGACATGTCGATCGACAGCTCGCTGCACTCGGTCTTCGGTGCCTCCAAGGTCGCCGCGGACGTGATGGTGCAGGAGTACGGGCGCTACTTCGACATGAAGACCGCCTGCTTCCGGGGCGGCACACTGACCGGCCCGGCCCACTCGGCGGCCGAGCTGCACGGGTTCCTTGCGTACCTGATGCGCTGCGTGATGGAGGGCCGGACGTACAACCTGTTCGGCTACAAGGGCAAGATGGTCCGCGACGCGATCCACTCGCGGGACGTGCTGACCGCGTTCGAGGCGTTCTTCCGGGCACCGCGCTCGGCGGAGGTCTACAACCTCGGCGGCGGCCGGCACTCCAACACCTCGCACATCGAGGCGTTCCGGATCGCCGAGGAGATCGCCGGCCGCGAGGCGCAGATCAACTACGTCGAGCAGAACCGCACCGGCGACCACCAGTGGTACGTCAGCAGTATGGCCCGGTTCGAGGAGCAGTACCCGGACTGGAAGATCACCTATGACGTGCCGATGATCCTGCGCGAGATCTACGAAGCCAACGTGGACAAGTGGGTGCCCCAGGCATGACTGCCCAGACCAAGCGGAACGTCCTCGGCGTCCTGGTCGACGCCACCGACTACGCCACCGCGACCGACGCGGTGGTGACCGCGGCGCACGAGCGACGCCCGCTCGCGCTGACCGCGCTGGCTGTGCACGGCGTGATGACCGGCGTGCTGGACCCGGCGCACAACGCCCGGCTCAACTCGTTCGACGTGGTCACCCCGGACGGGCAGCCGGTGCGCTGGGCGCTCAACCTGCTGCACCACGCCGGGCTCACCGACCGGGTCTACGGGCCGACGTTGACCCTGCACGTGCTCTCCCGCTTCGCCGACGAGGGGCTGCCGGTCTACCTGTACGGCTCGACCGACGAGACGCTGGCCAAGCTGATCCCGGCGCTGGAGCGGATGTTCCCGGCACTGAAGATCGCCGGGGTGGAGTCGTCGAAGTTCCGGGCGGTCCAGCCGGGCGAGGACGCCGAGATCGCCGACCGGATCCGGTCCAGCGGTGCCCGGCTCGTCCTGGTCGGGCTCGGCTGCCCGCGCCAGGAGGTCTTCACGTACGCGATGCGGCCGCTGCTCGACATGCCGCTGATGGCGGTCGGGGCGGCCTTCGACTACCACGCCGGGCTGCTGCGTCAGCCACCGTCGTGGATGCAGCGCGCCGGGCTGGAGTGGTTCTGGCGGCTCGGCCTGGAGCCCCGGCGCCTGTGGCGTCGCTACATGATCCTCAACCCGGCATACCTGGCCCGGCTCGCCGGCCAAAAGACCGGTCTGTGGAAGGCCCGCCCGCCGGCGCCGGCCACCGAGCGGCCCGCCACGTTCGCGGTCTGACCCCGATTCGTACGGCCCGAGGCCCCACCCGATGTTCCGGGTGGGGCCTCGGCCGTAGCGACATGCTCAGAGGGTCAGGGTCCAGGTGTTGATGTAGCCGGTGTCACCGGCGTACACGTCCCGCACCTGCAGCCGCCAGGTGCCGTTCGCCGCCTCGCTGGAGACGTTGGCGGTGTACGTCGTGTTCACGTTGTCGGCGCCGTCGAAGTAGCTGCTGTTCTTCAGCCGGTACGCCGAGCCGTCCGGTGCGACCAGGTCGATCACCAGGTCACCGCGGTAGGTGTGCACGATGTTCACCGCGACGGTCGAGGTCGCCGAGGCGTTGCGGCCGCAGCCGGCGATCGTGATCGAGCTGGACACCGTGGCGCCGGTGTCCGGGATCGCGACGTCGGTCCCGTTGCTGCCGGAGCAGCCACCGCCACCCGAACCGGTCACGGTCAACGTGTAGGTGGCCGTACGGGTGCCCGCCGCGCCACTGCCGGTGATGGTGACGGGGTAGCTGCCCGCCGGGGTGCTCGCCGAGGTGGCGATGGTGAGGGTGGACGAGCCGCCCGAGGTCACCGTCGACGGGCTGAACGACGCGGTCGCGCCGGCCGGCAGGCCGCTGGCGGAGAGGCTCACCGACTGGGCGGAGCCGGCGGTGGTCGCCGTGCCCACGGTGGCCGTCACCGAGCCGCCCGGTGCGGTGGAGCCGGAGGTCGGCGACACCGATACCGAGAAGTCGTTGGCCGGCGGAGTGCCGTTCACGACGTAGAGCAGCTGGTTCGGGGTGCCGGTGCCGACGTTGGTCACCATGTTCGGGGTGGAGTTGTTGACCAGGTAGTCCCGCACCTGCTGGGGGCTCCAGGACGGGTTCGCCGAGAGCACCAGTGCTGAGGCGCCGGCGACGTGCGGCGATGCCATCGACGTGCCGCTGATGGTGTTCGTCGCACTGGTGCTGGTGTACCAGGCCGAGGTGATGTTGACGCCCGGGGCCAGGATGTCGACGCAGGTGCCGAAGTTGGAGAAGCTCGCCGCGGCGTCGTTGTTCTGCGTCGCACCCACCGTGATGGCGGAGGCGACCCGGGCCGGGGAGTAGTTGCAGGCGTTCTGGCGGACGCCGAGGCTGTTGCCGTTGCCGGCGGCGACCGCGTACGTGACGCCGGAGCTGATCGAGTTGGCGACGGCCGTGTCGATCGAACTGTTGGCGCCACCGCCGAGACTCATGTTCGCCACCGCCGGCTTGATCGCGTTGGCGGTCACCCAGTCGATGCCGGCCACCACCTGGGCGTTGGTGCCGCTGCCCTGGCAGTTGAGCACTCGGACGCCGACGATCTGCACGCCCTTGGCCACCCCGTACGCCGAGCCGCCAACCGTGCCGGACACGTGCGTGCCGTGGCCGTTGCAGTCGTCGGCGGAGCCGCCGTCCACCGCGTCGAAGCCGGAGACGGCCCGTCCGCCGAAGTCGTTGTGCCCGTACAGCACGCCGGTGTCAATGATGTAGGCGTGCACGTTCGACGCCGTGTTCGGGTAGGTGTAGGAGCTGTTCAGGGGCAGGTTCCGCTGGTCGATCCGGTCCAGGCCCCAGGATGGCGGGTTGGTCTGGGTACCGGCGATCGAGACGGTGTGGTTCTGCTCGACGTACGCCACCGCCGGGTCGGCGGCGATCCGTGCGGCCGCCTTCGCGCCGACCCGGATCTCGAAGCCGCGCAACGCCGCGCCGTAGGTGCGGGCAACCGTGCCGCCATGCCGACCAACGAGCCGGCTCGCGTTGTCGCCGACCGTGCCCCGGCTGACGGCGGTGTCCTTGAAGACGACGATGTAGCTGTCCGCGACGGCCGTGTCCCCGCCCGCCGCCCGGACAGTTCCCGTCGGCTCAGCGGCCAGGGCGGGTGTGGCAGCGGCCAGCAGGGTCAGTGTGGCCACCCCGACGAGTACGGACCTGTGGGCAAGACCCATCTCCTACCTCCCTCCGACCGGCAGCCGCCCGACGCGGGTCCCGCTCAGATCCATGGCAGCCGATCTTCCCGAGAGTAGGCCAACGCAGTGATGAAGATAAACATGTCGAATCTTTCATAACGCGGAGAGGATGCCCCTACGGGATGGCGTCCGGGACGAACAGGGGCTGCTCCCCGATTCGCGGACGGCCGCGACGGGCAAGGCTGTCCAGCATGGAGAGCCCCCTCGCCGCACTGCTGCCGATCGTCGTCGTCTGGCTGGCCGCTGGCGTGGTCGCGGACGGCCTGCCCCGGCTCGATCGCGCCCGCGCACTGCGCCGACGCGCCGGCCAACTGCTCATCCTGACCCTCACGGGTCTGACGCTCACGGTGACCGTGCTGGCCGTGGGGCTGTTCAGTGTCGGGAACGCCCCGGCTGACCAGGCCGCCACCGCCCTCAACCTCGCCGGACTTCCCGCGCTCGTGGTGACGGTATGCACCGTACGCCGGGTGCGTCGGCTCTGGGCGGGCGCGGGAGCGTTCGCCGCGGCGCCGGAGACGCCCGCTCCGTACGGCCTGCGGGCCGCTGCGGCACACCCGCTGATCGGGCTGCCGTTGCAGGTCACCGGCCTGCTGACGGTGCCCGCGGTGATCGCGGCGAGCGACACCGACCTGTTCGCCGCGCCGGGTGTCACCGGTCCGGCGATCACCGTCGGGGCGCTCGGGATCCTGGCCATCGGCGTACGGCACGCACTACGGCACAGCCGGCTCGCCGAGCGGGCCCAGCCGGAAACGCCTCGATCAACGCGATCGGCCGGACCCCTGCACGTATAGCAGTTCCAGGATCGCTCGGGTCGCCTCGAACCAGCGGTCCAGCCAGCCCGGCGGCGGCACGCTGCCCCTGGGCGGCAGCTCCAACAGCAGACCGCGCAGCAGCGGGTGGTCGGCCAACGACCCGGCGGACTCCGTGGGCCAGCCGGTGGGCGGGAAGGACGGCTCGATCAGCGGATTCGGGTCCAGCGACGGCAGAGTGAGCGGCCCATCGGCCGCCTCGGACGGCGACGCGTCCCGCCCGCTCAACTCCTCGTCGGTCGAGACCACCTCGGTCAGTACGGTGTCCCGGCGAGCCCCGCGGTATTTACCACCGAATCGTTCCGGCTTGGCCGGACCATTGGTGAGGTTTTCTGACCCGATCGTCGTCATCCGTCTCGCCTACCTCGCTCGGTTGCGGGATGCGTGCGGCGCGTCGTCGACCAACGCCGTACCGATCGGTTCAACGAGACGGACCCCCGGCGGCGACGGGAATCCCGGCGGAACCTCGTCCGGGGTCGCCGCCAACGTGGCCGGCAACGCCCGGATACGGGAAGTCCCCCGTCCGGTCGGGACCGGACGAGGAACCACCCGACCACGCGATCAGGCTGGGCCGAACGCACCGCCTCTGGTGCCGGCGACGAAGGCGTGCCAGCCGCCCGGGCCGAAGACCAGGGCCGGGCCGGCCTTGTCCTTCGAGTCCCGCACTCCGACCGCCCCGGTCACGTACGCCACCTCCACGCAGTTGTCGCAGTTCGGCCCGCTCTTCGAGCTCTTGAACCACGTCGCCCGCGTCAGGTCCACGGGGAACCCCTTGGTCGCCATTTCCACAACGGCTCCTCTGCCAGTTTTGCGATGTGTGCGACGGACTCCTCCGGGCGGATGGCAGCGGCGCGGATGTGATCGAAGATGAAGCTGTACTTCTGTAGTTCGTCGCTCTTCTCGAGGAAGAGCCCACCCGTGGCGTTCTCCGCGTACACGACATCCGGATCACCGGGCTCAGGGAAGCTGAGGATCGTGAAGGTGCCGTCCATGCCGGCGTGCGCGCCCACCTCGAAAGGCAGGATCTGCAACGTCACGTTCGGCAATTCGGCAACCTCGACCAGCCGTTTCAGCTGGCCACGCATCACTTCGTCCCCGCCCACCGGCCGGCTCACCACCGCCTCATCGAGCACCACCCACAGATCGACCGGATCTTCCTGGGTCAACAACGACTGACGGCCCAATCGGACACGCACTCTCTGGTGGACCTGATCCGCGGTGAAGTCCGGCCGGGCGGCGCGGATCATCGCACCGGCGTACTCCTCGGTCTCGAGCAGACCGGGCACCACCTGCTGCTCGTACGCCCGGATCGAACTCGCCGCGGCCTCCAGCCCGACGTACGCCCCGACCAGCACGGTGCTGTAGGGATGCCACCAGCCCTTCTGTCGGGCCTCCCGGGCAATTTGTACGAGTTCGTCGCTTTCGGCACCCACCACGCCGTAGATCCGCAACATGTCCCGAACGTCGCGTGGGGTGGCCGTGGTGTGGCCGGTCTCGATCCGGGAGACCTTCGACGACGAGCACTCCAACTGCTCGGCGACCACCTCGATGGTGATCCCGGCCGACTCCCGCTGGCGGCGCAACTCGGCACCGAGCCGCCGCCGACGGATCGTCGGGCTACGCCGCTCGCTCACGGCGCCTCCCCAGTGCCTGGTTCTGGCTCCCGCCGCTGGCTGCTCGACCCCACCCGGGCTACCTCCGGTCGACGCGCCGGTGGCTGCCGCTCGCCGCGGGCGCGATCGTCGACCGACGAGCGGTCGCGGCGAGGGGGTGGTGCCGGTCATCGGCCGGCCGCGACGGGCGAAACCGGCCCTCAGTGTGCCGTCCGGACGTGAGTGGCTTCAAGCGCTGCTTTGCGCGAGCCGCTCACGTATCGGCAAAAGTCGACGTGCAACTTGCATGACGCACGTCCCTGATGCACTCTGTCCGTATGGCACGGGTCACTCAGAGTCTCCGTCCGCTCCCCCGGAGTGGTGATCCCACCGTCCCGGGGAAGCCGGGCGCGACGTGGGCCCGGTACGCAACACCGAGACCTGCTCCGGGGTAAAGACCCCGCCGCTGCAAGCCGGCTTGGCTGCGGCGGCGGGCGCGGTTCCCCGGAAGCAGCCGGGTGATGGTCGGGTGGCGGCACGCCACCAGCGGGGTACGGCCCGACCACCACCACCCACACCACGGTCCACGAGGCACGACCCCGTCCGCCGGGCCGAAACGTCCCCGTTCAGATATCGCCGGCAGAACCGCCGGCCAACCCTCCCCAGGAGCCCATGTGCTTCCCCGCTCCGGTGACGTTCTGCACGTGACTCGCGCGGCGAGTGTCCAGTTCCTCAGACCCATCATGTTCCGGGTGATCCGGGTGATGGACTGGCCGACCTACGACGGTTGGCTCTGGCTCGAAGGCTACGAGTTGAACGCGGCGGGGGACGCGGTCAACCGTCGGTCGATCTTCGTACAACGGGAAGGGCTCCAACAGGTGCAGGCCGCACCCGAGCCCCGCCCGCACACCGTACGGACCCGGCGACCGGTCGTCCGTACTCCCGCCCGGGTGGGCTGACCCGCGCGAACCGCCGTCGGTGGGCGTGCCGTCGCCATAGAATTGGTACGCCCACCCCGGCACCGTTCCACCCGCACGTCCAGGGCCCTGAGCCTGGGATGGTCATGGTCAATCAGCCCGCCGTGCGGCGGCACCACCGCTCTCGTATCGCCTACGCTCTCGGACTCCTCGCCCTGCTCGGGGCCGTGACCACGATCGTGGTCCTGGTCCGCGATCCAGCGATGTCGTCCACCCGGCTGACCACCCCGGTGCCGGCACCGGAGATCACCGTGGTCGACGCCGACCCACCGCCGGACGACGAACCCGGCTGGGCCGGTGCCGGTGCCACGGCCAGTGCCGATGCCACCGCCAGTCAAGCCGGGGCGTCCGGCGCCGGGGCCGGCGGTCAGCAGGAGATCACCGAGGCCGCTCCGGCCCGGCACACCGACGAGGACGTCCGCCGCTCACTGTTCTGGTCCGGGCTGTTCGGCCTGACCATCTCGCTGGCCGGCCTCGGTCTGGTCGGCACCCGTCGACGAATGTGGTGAGCGCCGGTCAGGGCGTACCCGTCGCAGTCGGGCTCGACCCGGTCGGCCCGGTGCCGGTCGAGGGCCGGGCCTGGGAGACGATCAGCACCAACTCCTCGTCCGCCGGCACCGTCGTGCCGGCCTCCGGCTCGGTGCCGACCACCGTGCCCGGCGGCAACGCCGACGGGCGGTACTCCACCCGGTAGGTCAGGCCGAGTCGGCCCAGCAGCCCCTCGGCAGTGGCCTGCGACAGGCCGGCGAGCGGCGGCACCGGCACCTCGGCCGGCGCGGTGGTGGTGGCCGGCGGGCTGCTCGGCGACGCGGTGGTCGGTGCCGCCGAGGTCGGGGTCGCGCTGGTCGGTGCGGCACTGGTGGCACTGGCGGGCGGGAGTGACGGGGTGGGTCCGTCGTCGTCGTCCCGATCGTCCCGCGCCGCGAGGAGTACCCAGAGCGCGGTCCCGAGCAGGCCGGCGAGCAGCAGCGCGAGCACGCCCCAGAGGATCGGCAGCCACCAGCGTCGGCCGGCCTGCTCCTCGGCGTACCACTCCCCGGCGGGTTCGGTCGGTCGGGACGGTCGCACCTCCGCCCGCCCGGACCAGGGCGCCGGGGTCGAGCGCTCGGCGGGCATCCGCGCGGTCCGGTCGGCCGGCGTGCCGGGCTGGGTCAACGCGGAGCGGTCGATCGGCATGGTCTGGTCAGGCGACGCGGCGGGCCCACCCGGCCCGGCGCGATCGATCGGCGCGGTCTCGTCGGACGACGCGGCGGACCCACCCGGCACGGTGCGATCGATCGGCGCGGTCTCGTCGGGCGACGGGAGCCGTCGTGGCGGCGGGGCCGGCTCGGTCGGCTGGGTCGGCTGGGCCGGCTCGGTCGGCTGGGCCGGCTCGGTCGGCTGGGCCGGCTCGGTCGGCTGGGCCGGCTCGGTCGGCGGGGCCGGCTCGGTCGGCGGGGCCGGCTGGGGTGGCTCCGGCCGGTTGCCGGACGGCATCGGGCGGGTCCGGTCGTCGTCGGGCTCTCCGGCGGGCGGCTCCTGGCGGTCGTCGCTCATCGCACGTCCTTTCCCGAACCGGGCGGGCGGCATGGCCCTCGACCGCCAACCTAACCGCCCGCAGCATCATCGGTGGGGATCAACGGCCCGAACCGCCCGGCCCGGATACCGGCGGCCACGCTGAGTTCCGGGCCGAGCGTGCCGGGTGCGCTGCCGGTTCGGTACGGCGGTGTAGGTGAAGTCGCCGCAGCGATCAGAGCGTGGGTTTGACGACCGGCTGGCTGGGCGGAGCCGCCCCGCACCAGATGCTGACCTCGTCGTTCCAGCGGGCGGTACCGTCCTCGGTCGGGTCCTGCCGGCTGACCTTTCCGCTGCGTCCGCTGCGGTAGCGCGGGTAGAGCCCCTCTTCGACCAGTTCGTCGGCAGCCTTGGCGCAGTCGTCGCCGACCACATCGGGCACCTCGGCGATGGGCGCCGGCCCAGCCACCTGAAGTTGCACGGTGGTGCCCCGGGACACCTCGGTGCCGACGACTGGTGAGGTGCTCTCGACCGTACGACCGAAGCCGGTGCCGAAGACCAGCCGCCAGCCCAGTCGCTGCTTTCGCAACGCGTCCCGGGCCTGCACGAAGTCGGTGCCGACCACCGGTGGCACGGTCAGCCCGGTCCCCTTGGTCGAGGTCGCGGAGGTTCGTGGGGCCGAGGGCGTGGTCCGACCGGTGCTCGGCCGAGATGCGGTCGCCCGGCCGGTCGGCGTACCGGGCGTGGTCACCGCCGCCTGCGGCACCTCCTGCGGTGCGTCGTCCCTGCTGGCCAGCCACCAGCCGCCAGTCGCACCGATCACAGCCATGAGCACGGCGACCAGCCCGCCGCCCAGCAGCACGGTGGCCCGGCTCGCACCGCCGTCGCCCTGGCCGTCGGCGGAATCCTGCCGACCCGTGTTTCCGTCCGTCATACCGCCCACCGCCTCATCACCGGCGACCGTACCGCTCGCCGCCCAATCCGTTGCGCCGGCGGTCCACTCCGGCAGGTCGCCGCGACTCGCCGCGCCGACGACGGGACGTTACGCTGCCCGGCATGGCCAGACGGGGCTGGGGAGTATCGATCGCAACGGCGATCGGGGTCGCTGCCGGCGCTGGTGCCGCGCAGCTGGGGTTCGGCTACGGGCTCGGCGTCATCACCTGGACGCCCACCGATGCCGGGGCGGCCGACACCGCCTGGGCGGGAGGCCTCGCCTGGGCGACCTGGCTCGCCGCCAGCTCGACGGTGCTGGGCGCGGTCTGTGCGCAGCGGCTGCATCAGCGGGCCGTGCCGCCGGTGACCGTTGCGGATTCGACGACTCCCCTCGCCGAAGGCGCCGGAGTGGCGGACGGGTCCGACCCGGTGGAGCCGACGACACCCGGGACCGCGCGGGCAACTGCGGTCGAGAGCACCGACCGGCCGAGCACGACAACCCGGCGAGCCACCCCGCACACCGAGCGCGGGGGCCTGCTGCGGCGGGTCGCCGTGGCCCTCGGCGCCGGGTTCGGCGGACTGGTCACCGTACTGCTGGTCGCCGTACCGGCCCGGGTCGCGGTGGGCGCCGACACGGGTTCACCGCAACGGGTAGCGGCCGTACACGCGGGGCTGGGCATCCTGATCGGCGTGCTCGTGGCGGTGTGGGCGCTGCGCTCCCGTACCGCCGCGGCGAACGTGACCGCGACGGCCGCCTGGCTCTGGCTGCTCGCGGTGGTCTCGGTGATCGACGGAGTACGCGTCGGGCGCGGACTGACCGGTGCCCAACTCGGCACCTGGCAGCTCGATCCGGACCTCCCGCGGTACTGGATCGGGGACCACCTTTACTGGCCTGGTGCACTGCTGGCGCTCGTGCCCGCGCTGCTGATCGGCGCGCTGACCGCTCGACGGGCCGCCCGATCGGCCGGGCACCGGGTGGGCGCGGCGGCCTCCGGCGCAGCCGGTCCGCTGCTCGTCGCACTCGCCTACCTGACCACCGTGCCGCACTGGTCGACACCGGGTCCCGAGCAGTTGTCCACCCAACTGATCGCCCCGTACGCGGTGATCGCCGGCATCGGCGGCTCGGTGCTGGTCGCCGCCCTCGCCGAGCGGGCCGACCGGAACCGGACCGCTGAACCGAACCTGGCCACCGACTCCGAATCGACCCCGACCTCGACCTCGACCCCGACCTCGACCGTTGGGGCTGAACCCGAGCCGTTGGCGCCCGGCTCGTCGGCCGGGACCGCCGCTCGTCGCGGCGGGTCGGACACCGGCACCGCACCGACGACCGGGGCGAATCGTCGGACGCGCGACGCGACCGCCGTACCTCGGGTGCCCGCGCCGCGGACGGCCCCGGACCTCACCGACCCAGCCGCACCAGCCAACCCTGCCGACGGCGAGGCAGCCAAGGCCGCCCCGGCCCCGAGCAGCCGGCGCAACCGACCGACGCCCCGCCCAACCCGTCCCACCACCGACTGACCCAACCGGCGGGCGGCTGGTTAGTCGACTGGCCAGGTGTGGACTGGTTCGTTGCTCCGCTGGAGTTCCGCGTAGCGCTGGACCATGTGGTGCAGGGCGGCGTCCCGGTCCATGCCTCGGTGGTGCTCCGCAGCCCAGACCGCCTCGGTCTGCCAGACGGCACCGTTGCGGCCGGTACGGCAGCGCTGCTCGATGATGCCGAGCAGTCGATCCCGCTGCTCCGGCACGACCCCGAACCCGTCCAGGCCAGCCGCCGCGGTGGGCAGCAGTTGCTCCAGCACCAGCTTGGTGACCGGCACGTCGCCGACCCCGGGCCAGTGCAGTACGGCGTCCAGGCCACGTCGGGCGGCGGCGTGGAAGTTCTCCTCGGCGGAGCTGAAGGTGAGCTGACTCCAGATCGGCCGGTCCGCCTCGGCGAGGCCCCGCGCCAGTCCGAAGTAGAAGGCGGCGTTGGCCAGCATGTCCACCACCGTCGGGCCGGCCGGGAGCACACGGTTCTCCACCCGCAGGTGCGGGCGGCCATTCATGATGTCGTAGACCGGGCGATTCCACCGGTAGACCGTGCCGTTGTGCAGCCGCAGCTCACCGAGCTTGGGCACGCCACCGGCGTGCAGCACCTCCACCGGGTCCTCGTCCTCGCAGATCGGCAGCAGTGGCGGGAAGTACCGGACGTTCTCCTCGAACAGGTCGAAGATCGAGGTGATCCACCGCTCGCCGAACCAGACCCGGGGGCGTACGCCCTGGGCTTTCAGCTCGTCCGGGCGGGTGTCGGTGGCCTGCTCGAACAGGGCGATCCGGGTCTCGGCCCAGAGCTGGCGGCCGTACAGGAAGGGAGAGTTCGCCCCAACCGCCACCTGGACGCCGGCGATGGCCTGGGACGCGTTCCAGTAGTCGGCGAAGCTGTCCGGTGCCACCTGAAGATGAAACTGGAGGCTGGTGCAGGCGGCCTCGGGTGCGATCGAGTCGGTGTGGGTCCGCAACTGCTCGACGCCACGGATGTCGAGCTCGATGTCCTCACCTCGGGCACCGACGATCTGGTCGTTGAGCACCCGGTAGCGCTCGTTGGTGGAGAGGTTGTCCTCGACCAGGTGCCCCTCGGTGAGGGTGGGCAGGATGCCGACCAGGACGATCTTCACATCGGACTTGGCTGCGCGCTCTTCGGCACGGGAGAGGCTGCTGCGCAGGTCGTGTTCGTAGTTGGCGAAGCCGGCGCCCTCGATCAGCCGGGGTTCGGCGTTGAGTTCCAGGTTGAACTGCCCCAACTCGGTCTGGAAGAGCGGGTCGGCGATGTCGGCGAGGATCTCCTCGTTGCGCATCGCCGGCTCGGCTGCCGAGTCGACCAGGTTGAGTTCGATCTCCAGGCCGGTCATCGGTCGGTCGGCGTCGAAGCCGAAGTCGTCCAGCATCAGGGCGAAGACGTCCAGGCACCGCCGGACCTTCTGCCGGTAGCGGACGCGGTCCTCTCGGGAGAAGGCGCCCTGCACGACGTCCCTGCCCATGTGTCCTCCCGGCGACTGGCGCGGTCCGGATCCACCTGTCCCGGAATGCGCATTGTGAACCATCCACGTTAAGAGCGCTCGCCTGGTCAGGGCCAGAGGCCGGCGCCGAGGATCCCGACACCGACCGAGCGGACTCACCCGTGAAGCCACCTGTACCCAGCGAGCCCGCGCCGCATCGGGTGGCGGCGCGATCAACTCGTGACAATTCACACGCGATCGAACGGCCGGGTGCCGGAGACGGCGCCGGGCCCGCGCCGATGTTCGACGCGGGCCCGGCGTACCGGCGATCCGAGGGATCAGGCCTGGCGGACGCCCTCGCCCTCGATCTCAATCTTGATCTTGCGGCTGACCAGCACGCCGCCGGTCTCCAGGGCGACGTTCCAGGTCAGACCGAACTCCTCGCGGTCGATCTCGGTGCTCGCCGAGAAGCCGAAGATGTCCTGGCCGAACGGGCTGCGGCCGACACCCTCGAACTCCACCGTCAGGTCGACCGGACGGGTGACGCCCCGGATGGTCAGCTCACCGGAGAGCACGAACTCGCTGCCACGGCGGGACTTGACACCGGTGCTGCGGTACTCCAGCGTCGGGAAGTTCTCGGCGTCCAGGAACTCGGCGCTGCGCAGGTGCGCGTCCCGGTCGGCCTGGGTGGTGTCGATGCTGGCGGCCTGGATGGTCGCAACGACCGAGGACTGCAGCGGGTCCTCGGCGACGGTGATGGTGGCGGTAGCCTCGTTGAACTCACCGCGAACCTTGCTGACCATCATGTGCCGGGCGACGAAGCCAACACGCTTGTGCGCCGTGTCCAGCGCGTAGGTGCCGGGGGTCGGGATGGTGAGGCCGTCCCAGTCGCGGGTAACCGCTTCGGTGCTGCTGGTCATGCTGCTGTCCTCCAGGAGAATTGTTTAGTAGCCCAACGACTGCCTGAGCAACTATAGCGGCTGCAACATTCCCCGTGTCAAGTACTGGTATGGTGAACCGGTGACCAACGTGTTCGACGACCCCCGGATCACCGCCGTTGGCCTGCTCGTCGAGGCACACGCGGGGCTGCAGGCCCGCTTCGCCGCTCAACTTGAGGAGCACGGCTTCTCCACGGTCGAGTTCGAGGTGATCACCCGACTGGCCCGCTCGCCGGGCAACCAGTTGCGGATGACCGACCTCGCCGCGCAGACCTCCCTGTCCACCAGCGGAGTCACCCGGGTGGTGGACCGGATGGAACGCGACGGGCTCCTCGCCCGCCAGGCCTGCCCGTCCGACCGGCGCAGCTCGTTCGCCGTGGTCACCGCCGCCGGCATGCAACGGCTGGACGAAACGCTGCCTGGGCATCTGCGGATCATCGAGCAGTGGTTCACCGGCCAGCTCGATCCCGAGGCACTGGCGGCGCTGCTGGACGGCCTGCGCCGGGTCCGCGACGCCGTGCACCCGTGCGCAACGGCCGGCAGCACCGACGGCGACTCCGTGACCCAGTGCTGAACGCCTCGGACACCTACCGGCAGAAAGACCGGCAGAACTGACCTTGACAACCGGACATAGCGCCTGTTGAGCCTCTTTTCCCCCGGCTAGCGGTGGCAGGCTTCGCCCACCGGGGATTCACCGGGGGGTGACGGCGCGGGCGAACAGCGAGGGGCAGAACCAAGGGGGCTCTTCGTCCGCGCCACTCCCAGCCCGACTGCGGCTCTACCGGGAAGCCGGCCCGCCACGGGCGGCGGTCAGTGCGTACAGCAGTGCCGTCTCCTCCGGCAGCAGCCGGATGCCGCTCTCCCGGCAGACCTGGTCGAGCCGATCGAGGATGGCCGGGTCGGCGGTGCTCGCCGCGAGCCCGACCAGGGCCTCCACCACGTCGCGCCGGCTCTGGCCGGCCTCGGCGGCGGCGGCGAACCACTCGGCCGCCAACTCCCGGTCACCCCGGTGCAGCGCCAGGTTCCCCTCGATCAACGCACAGACCGCCGCACCCGGGCCGCCCCAGCCCAGCACGACACCGTTCGGGCGTGGTCTGGACGGCCCGTCCCGCTCCGAGCGGGGCCGCAGAGGTACGGCCACCGCCAGCTCGGCGGCGCTGGCGCGCAACTCGGTGAGCACCTCGGTCGCCTCGTCACCGCGACCGTCCTGGGCGAGCGCCAGGCCCACCGTCCCGAGCAGCCGTCGGCGATGACGTGGATCACCCAACTCGGACAGCACCGCCATGACCCGTCGTCCCTGGTCCACCGCGTCGGCGTACCGACCCTCAAGGCGGGCGACCTCGGCCCGGTTCGCCCAGGCTAGTAACCGCAGCCGCTGTTCCCCGCACTCGGCGGCGAGCCGGTCCACCGCAGCCAGCCGGCGATGCGCCGCGGCCAGGTCGGCGGCCCGGATCTCGTGCCAGGCGAGGCTGTTCTGGGCCACCGCCATGTCCCGGATCCGGCCGTTGCGGGCAGCCAGTCGGAGCACCGCCTCGGCGTGCTCGCGGGCCTCGACGCGCCGCCCGACACCGACCAGCAGCGCGCCCAGCACGATCCGTGCCTCCAGCTCCCCGGTGATGTCGCCGATCTGCTGGAACGTGTCCAGTGCGGCCTGCGCGGTCGGCAGTTCATCGGCACCCGCGCCGTGCTCGGCGGCGAGCCGGGCCACCCCGACGGCCGCCCAGCCGCGCAACACGGGCTCGGCGTGGACGGTCCGTGGATCGGCCAGCAGCCGGCGCAGCCACTGCCGGCCCGTGACGTCGCGCCCACGGAAGCGCCACCAACGGGGTAGGCAGGCCGCCAGGCGAAGCGCGGTGAGCGGGTCGTCGCTGGCCGCGTGCGCCAGCGCGGAGCTGATGTCGCTGCTCACCTCGTCCAGCCGATGCACCGCGGCGGACAGGCCGGGACCGACCAGGTCGGCGGCGGTCCGTGCCACCAGCCGGGCGATCACCACCGCGTGCCGGCGTCGGATGAAGGCGAGCTCACCGTCGCCGGCCGCCTGCTCGACGGCGAAGTCGCGGACCGCGTCGAGCAGTCGGAATCGGAACGCCCCGGTGCCCCGTACGCTCAGCAAGCCGAGTTCGACGAGCCGGTCCAGCAACGGAACGGGGTCGATCGCCACGGTGCCGTCCTGGTCGGCATCGTCGACGAGCATCTCCTCGGCCAGTTCCACCGACCAGCGGTTGCCGAACACGGCGAGCCGGCGCAGTGCGGCCCGCTCGTCCGGCGCGAGCAGCCGGTAGCTGGTCGCCACCGCATCGCGGAGTGTGACCGCCTCCGTTGGCGGGGCGGTGTCCACGCCGGCCGGGCGACGTGTGGTCACGTCCGGTCCGTCCCAGCCGGGACGGACCGCCGGCTCGCTGGGAGTGGGCAGGTCGAGCACCCGGTCCCCGTACCGGTCGAGCAGTTCGGTGAGGTCCAGGATCCGGCCCCGGGCGGCCATCAGTTCGATGGCCAGGGGCAGCCCGCCCAGTCGGCGGACCAGTGCGGCCAACGCCGGTAGCTCGTCCACGGTCGCGGGCGCCCGACGAACCTGGGCCAGTCTCGCGGTGAACAGCGCGACTGCCGGCCACGCCCCGAGCGCGGCCGGCCCGGACCGTTCGGCGCCCACCGGTGGCACCTCGAGTGGCGCGACCGGCCACACCCGCTCGCCGGGCAGCCCGACCGGATGCCGCCCGGTGACCAGCACCCGCAGCGAGGGCAACGCCCCGGTCAGTCGGTGCAGCGTCTCGGCCACCGGGCCGGGGGCGCGCTCCACCGCGTCCACCACCAGCAACGCCGGCCGGCCAGCGATCCGGGCCACGAGTTCCGGTGCCCTGCTCGCGCCGAGCACGGCCACCGAGGCGGCGAGCACGTCCGGCCCGTCCGAGCCCTCGCCGACCAGAACCCCGGCCACGCCGCCCGGATGAGCACCGGCGACCGCGTGCGCCACCGACAGGGCCAGAGCGGTCTTACCGACCCCGGCCAACCCGACCAGGCTCACCAGCCGGGGGCCGCGCTCCTCGGTCAGCATCCCGGCCAACTCTTTGACGTCGCGGTCCCGGCCGATCAGTGCGACCGACGGCGGTAGGGCGACCGGCGGGTCGGACCCGGCGGGCTCGGCCGTCGGCGCGGCGGTGCCGGTGATCGTGAGCGCCGCCGGGATCGCGTCCGGCCGAGACTGTTCACCGCCACTCGGGCCGCGGGCCGCGGCCAGGAACGCCGACCGGGTGGCACCGGTCAACTCCAACGCTCCGGCGAGCAACTCCACCGTGGTGCGCTGCGGCCGGACCGACCGACCGCGCTCCAGGTCACGCACCGTCCGCACACCCACGCCCGCACGGGACGCCAGCTCGGCCTGGGTCAGGCCGACGGCACGTCGGTGCCCGCGGAGCAGCTCCGGCAGCCCGGTACGGCCGGCCGGGCTCCGCGACCGATCATGATCCGGAGTCATGGGCAGGAAGAGTACGGATCGACCTCGGCCATCGGCAGTCGTACGTCGGGCTGCCGACGTACGCTCGCCGATATCCGACAGCCGAAACGGGAGCCCGTGCCGGATTCGGTCGGTGGACCGATCCCGGGCGGTCGCTCAGAGGCCCAGGTCGCGAGCGATGATCATGCGCTGCACCTCGCTGGTGCCCTCGCCGATCTCCAGGATCTTGGAATCCCGCCAGAACCGGGCCACCGGGTACTCGTTCATGAACCCGTAGCCGCCGTGGATCTGGGTGGCCTCCCGGGCATTGTCGACGGCGATCGTGCTGGCGTGCAGCTTGGCGATGGCGGCCTGCCGCTTGAACGGCTCGCCGGCCAGCATCCGGGCTGCGGCGTCGTAGTAGGCGAGCCGGGCGGTGTGCGCCTTCAGCTCCATGTCGGCGATCTTGAACTGGATCGCCTGGTTGGCACCGATCGGTCGGCCGAAGGCGTGCCGCTCCTTGGCGTACTTGATCGACTCGTCGACGCAGCCCTGTGCGAGACCGACGGCCAGCGCGGCGATCGCGATCCGGCCCTCGTCGAGGATCTGCAGGAACTGGGCGAAGCCCCGGCCCCGCTCGCCGAGCAGGTTGGCCGCCGGCACCCGGCAGTCGTCGAAGGTCAGCTCGTGGGTGTCCGAGGCGGTCCAGCCCACCTTCGAGTAGCCGGGCGCCACGGTGAAGCCGGGAGTGCCGGTGGGCACGATGATGGTGGACAGCTCCTTCGAGCCGTCCGGGTTCGTGCCGGTGACCGCGGTGACGGTGACCAGGGCCGTGATGTCGGTGCCCGAGTTGGTGATGAACGCCTTCGAGCCGTTGATCACCCACTGGTCGCCGTCCAGCACCGCGCGCGTCTGGGTGCCGGCGGCGTCCGAACCGGTGCCCGGCTCGGTGAGCCCGAAGCCGGCCAGCGCCTCGCCGCTGAGCAGCTTTGGCAGCCAGGTCGCCTGCTGCTCCGGCGTACCGAAGCGGTAGATCGGCATCGCGCCGAGCGAGACCGCCGCCTCCAGCGTGATCGCGACGCTGGAGTCGACCCGGGCGAGCTCCTCCAGGGCGAGGCAGAGCGCGAAGTAGTCGCCGCCCATCCCGCCGTGCTCCTCGCCGAAGGGCAGGCCGAACAGGCCCATCTTGCCCATCTGCCGGATCACCTCGTACGGGAAGGTGTGCCGCTCGTAGTGCTCGGCGATGACCGGTGCGATCACCTCTCGCGCGAAGTCCCGCACGCTCTCCCGCAGCGCCGTTTGGTCGTCGGTGAGCCGGAAGTCCATCTCATCCTCCTGTGTGGACGGGCCGCTGGGCGCTCGTGACGCCGAGGCGGTTCGCGGTGGCGGGTCGGGCCGGTCGTCCGGTCAGACCGGGGTGACGCCGTGCCGGCGCCGGGAGAAGTGCCGGTCCTTGGTACGCGCGGCGGCGAACCGCCGGACCAGGTCGGTACGCAGGTCGTGCGGCTCGACGATGGCGTCCACCACCAACTCGCTGGCGAGCCGGACGATGTCGATGTCCTGCTCGTACTCGGCCCGCTTCGCGGCGACGAAGGCGGCCCGCTCGTCCGCGTCCGGGATGGCGGCGATCTTGTTGGCGTAGACCGCGTTGACGGCCGCCTCGGCTCCCATCACCGCGATCTTCGCCGACGGCAGTGCGATGGTGGCGTCCGGCTCGAAGCCGGGACCGGCCATCGCGTAGAGACCGGCGCCGTACGCCTTGCGCACCACCACGCAGATCTTCGGTACGGTCGCCTCCGAGATCGCAGTGATCATCTTGGCCCCGTGCCGGATGATGCCCTGCTTCTCCACCGCGCTGCCGACCATGAAGCCGGGCACGTCGCTGAGGAACAGCAGAGGCACGTTGAACGCGTCGCAAAGCTGCACGAACCGGGTCGCCTTGTCCGCCGAGTCGACGAAGAGCACGCCACCCTTGAACATCGAGTTGTTGCCGAGCACGCCGACGACCTCGCCGTCCAGGCGACCGAAACCGATGGTCAACTCCTTGGCCCAGAGGGCCTGGATCTCGAAGAAGGAACCCTCGTCGAGCAGCCCCTTGACGTACCGCCGCATGTCGAACGCCTGCCGTTCGCTCGCCGGCACCAGCGCCGCGAGATCGGCCTTCGCCGGCGCGGCGACCGGTGCGGCGGCCGGCGGCGTCTGCGTCCAGTTCGCCGGCAGGTACGACAGGTAGCGCCGGACCACGTCGAGCGCGTCGGCCTCGGTCTGGCAGAGGAAGTGCCCGACGCCGGATTCGGCGGTGTGCACCTTCGCTCCGCCCATCGCCTCCAGGGTGGTCTTCTCGCCGGTGACCATCTCGACCATCCGGTCGGAGCCGAGGTACATGCTGGCGTTGCCGTCGACCATGGCCACCACGTCGCAGAACGCCGGGATGTACGCCCCGCCCGCGGCGCTCGGCCCGAACAGCGCGCACACCTGGGGGATCGAGCCCGAGGCGCGAACCTGGTTCCAGAAGATCTTGCCGGCGCCACGCCGGCCGGGGAAGAGGTCGACCTGGTCGGTGATCCGGGCGCCGGCCGAGTCGACCAGGTAGACCATCGGCACGCTGGTGGAGTACGCCCGTTCGATGATCCGGATGATCTTCTCGACGGTGCGGGCTCCCCAGCTGCCGGCCTTGACGGTGGAGTCGTTGGCCATCAGGCAGACCTGGCGGCCGTCGATGGTCGCGGTGCCGGTGACCACGCCGTCGGCGGGCAGACCCTCGGCCAACGCGTTGGCATAGAGGCCGTCCTCGACGAACGAGCCCTCGTCGACCAGGAGCGCGACCCGCTCTCGGGCAAAGAGCTTGCCCTTGGCGGCGTTGGCCGCGTGGTACTTGTCCGCGCCGCCGGACCGGGCCCGCTTGCGCAGCTGCTCCAGTGCCTCACCGTCGAGCGTCACGCCGACTCCCTCGCCATCCAGACCTGAACGATCGTTAGGCTAGCGCATCCACGCGAGCCTCGGCGACCCATGGCCGGATCCGAGTGGCGGGGACCAGCGAGCAACCACTGTTTCGAACGAAACATTGAAATCTATTAATCTCTCAGATTAGGCTCCTGGCACCCCCTCTCAGATTGGAGTCAGCGATGACCTCACGACTCAGTCGGCTCGCCGTCGCGTTGGTGGCGACGGCAGGTGCCACCCTCGGCGTCACGGTCGCCAACCCGGCGCCCGCGTCCGCTGCCATGACCATCTGCTACAACACCAGCCAGGCAGGTGCCTACGCCGGCACCGCCAACTCGGCGGCCTCGATCTGGAACAACGCCACCTCGAACCTGACGCTCTCCGCGAACTGCGGCTCCAACCTGCGGATCTACCAGATCACCGGCGGTGGCTCGTACGCCGTCCGGACCAGCCTCGGCAACGGCCGGGTCTACATCGACACCCAGCAGGCGGCGCAGTACAGCCCGCTGCGGATCATGACCCACGAGATCGGGCACATCCTCGGCCTGCCGGACAACTACAACGGCAACTGCGCGCTCCTGATGTCCGGCGGTAGCGCCGGCACCAGCTGCACCAACCCGTACCCGAGCACCGCCGAGGCCAACCGGGTGACCAACCTCTTCGCCGGCACCCGCATCGCCACCGACAGCACCGGCGCGGACATCTTCCGCGACAGCTGGCCGAGCATGCTTACCTCGGTGAACTGACCGACCGGATACGTCGGAGGGGCCGGCATCGTGCCGGCCCCTCCCCGCGTTCCGGACCGATCAGCTCGGCATCGGCGTCAACCGGGTGCGAGGGCCTGCGCGCAGCACGCCGGACGGAAGCTTCTTGCCCAGCAGATGCTCGGCCAACTCGGCCGCCTCGATCAGGGCCGCCAGGTCGATGCCGGTGTCGATGCCCATGTCGTGCAGCATGTGCACGGCCTCCTCGGTGGCCAGGTTGCCGCTCGCCCCCGGCGCGTACGGGCAGCCGCCCAGACCGCCGACGCTGGCGTCGAACTCGGTCACCCCCAGCTCCAGCGCGGTCAGCAGGTTGGCCAGCGCGGTACCCCTGGTGTTGTGGAAGTGCAGCAGCACCGGCACGTGCGCGTTGCGGTCGCGTACCGCCGTCAGCAGCTCTCGGACCCGACGTGGGGTGCCCATGCCGGTGGTGTCGCCGAACGCCACCCGGTCCGCGCCGTCGCGGACCACCCGGTCCACGATCCCGGCCACCCGCTTCGGGTCGACGTCCCCCTCGTACGGGCAGCCGAAGCTGGTCGCGACGATCACCTCGACCCGCGCGGACGCGCCGTGCAGCAGGTCGATCAACTCGGCGATGTCGTCCAACGACTCGTCGGTGGAGCGGTTGACGTTGCGCCGGTTGTGCGTGTCGCTGGCGGACACCACCACCTCGATCTCGGTGAACCCGGCGGCGAGCGCCCGCTGGGCACCCCGGGTGTTCGGCACCAGCGCCGAGTAGCGCACCCCGTCGGCCCGCACCGCCCGTCGCCACACCTCGTCGGCGTCGGCCATCTGCGGGATCGCCTTCGGGTGCACGAACGACACCGCCTCGATCCGGCGTACGCCGGTGGCGGAGAGCGCGTCGAGCAGCCGCACCTTCGCGTCGGTCGGGATCGGCTCCTCGTTCTGCAGCCCGTCGCGCGGCCCGACCTCACGGATCGACACGGAATCTGGCAGGTCCGCCATGGGTGGTCACCTCACTGTCTGCTCTGCTGCGGGCAACGGTAGCGGCACCCGCCTCGCTAGCCGGTGGCGCGAAGTGTAGGACGGACAACGTGTGCGCCAGACCTGTATCGAGTTGGCCCGTCCGGCCAGGCTCCGGCCACCTCTTCGGCGGATGAATCGGGCCGGAAGGTTCCGTTCAACCTCGGCGCGATGGAACCACGGACACCAGGGTGGCTACGTTGGTGCCGGCGCGACGACGGGGCCGACCCTCGGTTCGACCCCATCGTCAGTACGCCTCCGGTGGTCAGCGCTGCGACGGTCCTTCCAAGAGCTCCGCAGCGCATCGGAGTGCGGTCGAGAGGGCGCCGGCGCATGCGGCGGCGTCCTCCCGACCCACGACCAGGGCCATCACCACGGCGCCATCGGTGCCCAGGGATGCCCTTCGCAGCATTCGGACCGTACGCAGGCCCGCGCTAAGCCACCGTTCGCCATTGCCGTTCATCTCTCTTCCTCCCGGTAATCGGTCCGCAATAGCGACGGGATTGACAGTCGGTGGAAGTTCCACGGCTGTCCCACCGATCGACAACCAATCCAGGTGTTTCCCGTCCGCTACGACAACGACCCGATCCGATGAGCATGACGATCTTGTGACCGGGTTGCCGTCGGGCTACCCGGCCAACACGGGAGGCGGCGGCAATGTGGCCACGACCCAGCCAAAGTTGGTCTGTCGCAAGGCCGAACGCCGGTTGACCGGCGGTCCAACCCGGCCAGGCACCCGGCCAGAATCTGACTGGTGACACAGCCGCAAATACACCGATGCTTGATCAGAGGCGGTACAAATACTGGTCCGTGTCATGTGAGCTCTTGGAAGGACCCACATGATGAACCAATTGAGGGGACCGACATGACCACCGAAGCCGATGTGCCGTTCCCAGCAGAGGAGCGCACCCGAAGACACCACCTGATACCGCGATCGGTGCTCGAAGCGAAGTACCTACAGCGCTGGAAGGACCCCGCCGTGTCGGCGTACGCCCTGGCGGTCCGCGACGTCGTGGAGAACTGCCCCGAGATCGGGCCGATCGACCCCTGGCAGAAGCTGGCCGACCGGATCTGCCTGCCCCGTTCCGATCGTGACCGGGCCAGTGCCCGTAAGAAGCTGTCCCGTCTGCGCAAGAAGCTGTCCCGACACTTCACCGCCGAGAGCAAGGGCCCGCCCTGGCAGACCGTGGTGCTCGTGGTCGAGCACGCCCTGCCAGCGGAGTTGCGGCAGCAGAAGCTGGCCGAATTCGCCAGGTTGTACGAGTTCGCCCGGGGCGAGAAACCGCCGACCGGGGACCGCGACGAGCGGGCCGAGGATGCGGTCGAGCCACGGAGCGGCCCGGACACCGAGCGGAAACTGCTCCAGCGGATTGCCGAGTTGGAACGGAAGCTGCTGGCCAGCAGGGTGGAGGTCAGCCAGTTGCGGGCCGACCAGGCGGCTCAGTCGCTCGGCCTCAGCCCAGCACCGGACGACCTGCCCCGACAACGCGCGCCGTTGAGCGGCCCGCCGGCCGGCACTCCGAACACCAGACACTTCCCGCCGGCCCAGGCCAGAGGCGGCGGTTCCGCGGAGAGTCACTACCGGCAGCCGCGGCTGGACATGGCCTCCATCGGACTACCCGGCCAGAGCCGGGGCGAGCGTTATTGGGTCGTGCAGCTCAGGCACGGTCGTCAGCCGGAAGGTGGCGCACCGAGCAACCTGCGTAGCAACCTCTGACGGTCGGTGGCCGACAGGCGGCCGGCGCGGCCGACGGGATTCAGCCCGCGTGGCCGTGCCGGCCGCCTGTGCACTCGACCAGGTGGGTCAGCGCATCCGACCGACGATGCCGGTGTCGTAGGAGCCGGAGAGGAACTCGTCGTTCTCCAACAGCTCGACGAAGAAGGGCAGGTTGTTCTTGGGACCCGCGATCTGGAACGCGGCCACCGCCGTCCGGGCCCGCTCGATCGCCTGCTCGCGAGTGTCGCCGCTGACGATCAACTTGGCCATCAGGCTGTCGTAGAACGGGGTGACCGTGTTGCCCTCGGTGTAGCCGGAGTCCACCCGGACGCCGTCGCCGGTGGGCTCCACCCAGGTCTTGATCACGCCCGGGCCGGGCAGGAAACGCTTCGGGTCCTCGGCGTTGATCCGCAGCTCGATGGCGTGGCCACGCGGGGCCAGCGCGGCCGGGTCGAAGGTCGGGGCCAGCCCGGACGCCACCCGCAACTGCTCCTCGACCAGATCGACGCCGTAGACGTACTCGGTGACCGGGTGCTCGACCTGGAGCCGCGTGTTCATCTCCAGGAAGAAGAACTCACCGGAGGCCGGGTCGAACAGGCACTCCACCGTGCCCGCGTTGCGATAGCCGACCGCCTCGCCAGCGCGTACCGCCGCGGCCAGGAGACGCTCGCGCAGCTCGGGCGACACCGCCGGCGACGGCGACTCCTCGACCAGCTTCTGGTTGCGTCGCTGCACCGAGCACTCCCGCTCGCCGAGCGCCACCACCCGGCCGTCGGCCAGGCCGAGGATCTGCACCTCGACGTGGCGTACCCGGGGGAAGTAGCGCTCGATCAGCACCGAGCCGTCGCCGAACATCCGCTCGGCGAACGCGCGCACCTTGTCGTACTCGATGCGCAGCCCGGCCTCGTCGGTGGCCACGCCCATGCCCATGCCACCGCCACCGGCGGCGGCCTTGACCATCACCGGATAACCGATCTCGGCGGCGGCGGCCACCGCCGCGTCCAGGTCGGCGGCCGGATCGGTGGTGCCGGGCGCGACCGGCACGCCGGCCGCCGCCATCA
This sequence comes from Micromonospora vulcania, assembly GCF_042658605.1. Lineage (NCBI taxonomy): Bacteria > Bacillati > Actinomycetota > Actinomycetes > Micromonosporales > Micromonosporaceae > Micromonospora > Micromonospora vulcania. Next base: position 101,860 of record NZ_JBHSQS010000011.1, read on the forward strand.
GGTTCCGGGCATTGATCTTGTCGCCCATCGCGGTGATCGCGTCCGCGCCGGGGCCGACCCAGATCAGGCCGCTCGCCTCGACGGTACGGGCGAAGTCGGCGTTCTCCGACAGAAACCCGTACCCGGGGTGGATGGCCTGCGCGCCGGTCGACTTCGCGGCGGCCAGGATCGCCTCGGTGTTGCGGTAACTCTGCGTCGGGTTGGGCGGGCCGATGAGCACCGCCTCGTCCGCCTCGGCGACGAACGGCAGGTGGGCGTCGGCCTCGGAGTACACCGCAATCGCGCGGATGCCGAGCCGCTTGGCGGTCCGGATGATCCGGCGGGCGATCTCGCCCCGATTGGCGACGAGCAGCGACTCGATCATGTTTCCTCCCGGCGTCCGGATGTTGGGACGATGGTTAGGGAATCATGACCGGCGGGCTTTTGACGAGCCGGCTCAGGCGAGCAACGCGGCCAGGGTCGCGCCACGGAGCAGTTCGGCACGGCGGCGACGGTCCACCTCGCCACCGAGGAACGGGGTCGAGTTCATCAGACCGAACGCGGCGTGCGCGAGCACCCGCGCCTCGCCGTCCGGCATGCCCGGGTGCAGTGCGGTGAGCACGGTCACCCACTCCTCGACATAGAGCCGCTGCAGGCGGCGGATCCGCCGACGCGGCTCATCCGGCAGGCGGTCCAACTCGTGCAGGTGCAGCGCGATCACCGCAGGGTTGGCCAGCGCGAACTCGACGTGGAAGTCGATCAGTGACTCCAGTACGCCACGCGGATCGTCCGGCTGGCCGGCGGAACGCTCCCGCCCGCCGGCCAACAGGCCCTCGCTGACCGGGATCAGCGCGGCGGCCAGCATCGCCTCCTTGCCGGCGAAGTGGTGGTAGAGCGCCGGACCGGTGACCCCCGCGGCAGCACCGATGTCGTCCATCGACACGCCGTGGTAGCCGCGAGCGGCGAACAGGCCGACCGCGATCTCCAGGATCTCGTCCTTGCGGGACCGGCGCCGACCCGCGCCCGCCGCCCCCCGTGCCTGCTGGTCCACTGTCACCGGGCAAGCGTAGACCGCCAACTCGCCGTGGTGGAGCGGTGGTTACCGGTCGGTTGCACAGGTGGCCGCGTCGGCCGACGCGCTCAGTCGTCCGGGTCGAGATCGTGCTCCGTCCGCAGTGCGGCGGCCTCCGCGGGCCGATCCAGCAGATCCAGTGCGCGTGCCAACAACCAGGCCGTCTGGCGGACCGGCCGCGAGTCGGCCGGTAGCCCACCGAGCACCCGGCGCAGCAGCGGCTCCGCCTCGGCCGGCCGCTCCAGGCGAAGCAGCAGCTCACCGGCGAGGATCTCCACCTGCGCGGCCTCACCGAACGCCTCGATCGACCGCAACCGGTCGGGTACGCCGGCGAGCCGATCCATCGCCTCGTCCGGTCGGCCCTCCCCGACGAGCACCCGCGCGCCGACCTCGGCCGCCATCGCCAGCTCGTACGTCACCGGCGGCGACTGCTCCTGCTGCCCGGCCAGCGCCGCCGCCAGCCCGTCCACCTGCTCGACGGCGTGCAGAGCCGCCGGCCGGTCGTCGGACCAGAACCAGGCGTACGCCTCCCGCCGTCGGGCCCGCAGCTCGTCGAGTGGCAGGTCGGCGAGCCGGTACGCGGTCGCAGCCGCCGCGAACCGCTCGCCGGCCACCGCGTCCCGGTCGGCGTCGTAGAGGATCCCGCCGGCCTCCTCCAGCACCTGCGCCCGGTGTGGGAGGTTGTCCGGTCCGTCCAGATTGCTGGCCAACTGCTCCAGCAGCGCGAGCGCCGGGTCGATCTCGCCGAGCGCGGCGTAGACGCCGGCCAGCAGGTGGCGACAGCGGTCCGCCTCGGCCTGTGCGCCGAGCCGGTCCAGCCCGAGGACCGCCTCCTCAGCGACCTCGGCCGCCTCGGCGAGCCGGCCCACCACCCGGTACGCGTTCGCCAACTCCCAACGCAGGAAGGCGTCCCCCTCGGCGCCCCGCTCCACGCAGAGCGTCACCGCCTCGACGAAGTCGTCCACCGCCTCGGCGGAACGCCCAGCGGCGAGCAGCGCCCGGGCCCGGGCGACCCGGACCGGCAACTCCCCGTCGACCGGTGCCACCAGCAACGCCTCGTCGCAGGCGGCCACCGCGTCGGCCGGCTCGTCCACCATGCCGGCGTACGCCAGGCAGGCCGCCGTGACCAGCTCACCGACGCCCAGCTCACGGCCCAGCCGGCGGGCCTCGTCGGCCGCTGCGAGCGCCTCGTCGACGCGGTCCAACTGCCCCAGCAGGTGTGCCCGGTGCAGCGCGATCCGGGTCGCCAGGTAGCGGTCACCGCCGGCGTCGGCCGGCACCCGGTCGAGCGCGTCGAGCGCGTCCGCCCAGCGTTCCCGGTGCAGCAGCGCCAGCGCCACCCGGTCGTGCCCGGCGGCCCGCTGTCGGGCGTCGCCGAGCCGATCCAGCACGTCGGCGGCCTCCCGGACCAGCGACAGCCCCTCCTCGGTCTCCTCGTCGGCCCGGGTCAGCAGCACGCCGAGCCGCCCGGCGACCACCTGGGCGGGCAGTTCGTCAGCCGCCTTCCGGTACAGGTCCAGGGCGGCCCGGTTCAGCTCGACCGCGCCCTCGAAATCGCCCTCCTCGCCGCGCTCGGCAGCACGCAGCGTCAGCCGCTGCGCGACCGTACGCTCTGGCAGCTCGTCGGCACCGAACCGGTCGTCGAAGGCCACCAGCGCCGCGCGGAACGTGGCGAGGTCGTGCCGGCTCCAGCTCTCCTCGGCGAGTTCCAGCAGTTCGTCCGGCTCCGCGTTGGCCGGCAGGTTCACCGTGGGCTGGTCGCCGACGCCCGCCCGGGCCCGGCCACCCCGGTCGACGGCGGCCGGCGCCGCCCCCTGGTCGAGCGGGATGGTCGGCTCGTCCCCGGTCGGGCGGGCCGGACGACGGCGGACGCTCGCGGAGAGCGGCAGATGCTCGCCGGTCGGCCGCACGGCGATCCGCCGGGCGATCCACTCCGACTGGTTGCTGGTGCCGTTGCGGGTGTCGAAGCGCGCGGCCAGCTCGGTCGCGGTCGCGGCCAACTCGTCGGCCAGCGCGGCTGTCGACACCTCACCGGCCGGCCGGCCCTCGGCGGCGCGGCGGTACACGGTCGACGCGCCGACCCGCTCGGCCTGGCGCAGTGCGGCGGCGGCCCCCGCCGCGAAGTGCATGGCGGCGGCCGGGGACGGCGGCCGGTCCAGCCAGTCCAGGTGCCGCTCGACCAGCTCCATCGCCCGCGCCTCGTTGCCGGTCAGCGTGCAGAACTCGATGTGGTCGCCGATGTCCCACAGGTCGGCGAGGTTGCCGCGCAGCCGGCGGTACGCCTCGCGGTGCGCGTCCCGCGCCGCCTCACCCCGGCCGGTGCGCAGGTATGGCAACAGCAGCGCGGTGAGGATGGCCTGCGGCTGCTCGGTGCAGGTGAGCCGGCCGGCGAGCACCGGCTCGGCGAGCGCCACCGCCTCGGCGTCCCGCCCGGTGTCGGCGAGGTAGCCCACCTGGCTGGTCGGGTCGCAGCCGGCGCAGTCGGAGAGGTCGTCGCGTGGGGTGGTCTGCCAGAGCCGGTACCAGTGCGCGGCGGCCTCGGCGTCGCCCACGTGGTCGGCGACCCGGAAGCGGTGCTTGTGCACCGTCTGCAGGCTGTGCCCGCCGGCCCGGTAGCGCCGCTCCATGTCGTCCAGCACCGCGTACGTGCGGTCCAGTGGCACCTCCGGGAACTTCAGCAGACCGGACACCATGTACTTGAAGTGCCAGAGCAGCTGGTGCAGGTGGCGCTGGTGGTAGGGCTGCGGGTCGCGGTCGAACTCGGACAGGCACCAGGAGAACGTCACGAAGGACTTCGCCGGTTCGCCGCCGTAGATGTAGCCGGTGGTGGCCTGCATCCGCGTGACGAAGGCGAGGTGCCGGTCGTCCGCGGTGTCCACCCGGCGCAGCAACTGCTCCAGCGCGGCGATCTGCCCCGCCCCGTACGGCATGTCGGCGATGCCACGCAGCACCCGCCACAGATCCTCGTCGCCCATGCTCACTCCCGTCCCGGCACGGCCCGGCCGAGCAGGCCGAGGAAGGAATCGTTCAGCAGCGCGGCGTCGGCCGCGCGGATCGGATGGTGGCCGAGTAGCAGCGCCTGCCCGTACAGCGCCTCGATGGCGAGCCCGACCAGCTCCGGGTCGGCCAGCATGGTGACCCGGCGGACCAGGGGGTTGCGGTGGTTCAGCACCAGCTGCGGACGGTCCGGCGGGGCGGTGGCGGCGAGCGCGTCGAGCACACCACCCCACAGCTCGTCGGCCCGGTCCCGGCTGGCCGCGAGCTGGTCGTTGAAGGCCGCCGACCGGCTGACCAGATAGAGCGCGGGCAGCGAGACCGGGTCGTACGCCCGGATGACCACCTCGCAGCCTGATCGCTCGACGGCCCGCTGCGCGGCGTTGAGGAACGGCCGCAGCGCCAGCTCCACCTGCGGGTCGAGGGCGTCGAAGCGGGTGGTGAGGTCGCTCGGCTCCAGCCGCTCGATGAGCACCGAGCGGTCCACCGCCGGCAGCCGCTCGATCAGCTCGGTGTCGTAGGTGTAGCCGGCGTTGACCACGGCCAGGTCCTGCGCGGCGGCCACGGCGGCGAGCTGGCGGAACTCGTCGAGGCTCGCCGCGTAGCGGAGCACCCCGTACCGCTCACGGAACTCGGCGAGGGTGAGGGTGCCCACGTTGGTGTCCATCGGCCACCACCGGTCGACCAGCCGGAGCATCTCGTCGTCGTGCAGCGCGAGGGCCTTCACGCCGAGGTGGTGCACCTGGAGAAACTCGGCCAGCCGGTGCGGGTCGTGCCGGGCCAGCCGGACCAGCCAACCGCGTACCTGGTCGCCGAGCGCTTCCCGGGTGGCGGTGAGCAGGGTGTCCTCGTAGAGGGCCTCCCGGCTGGCGGTCGGGCGCAGTTCGGTGGCGTCCACCACGCAGTGCGCGAAGAACGCCCAGTCCGGCAGCAGCCCGTCGGCGTGCTCGGTGAGCAGCATCCGCTTGAGGTAGACGCGGTGCCCGGCGCGGGCGGCCGGATTCACCGGGGTGGGCAGGATGAAGGCGACCCCGGTCACCCCGGCCTCGGGCACCGCCAGCGGCAGTACGTCGAACGGGTCGACGCCGAGCGTCTCCCGGGCGTACCGGATCAGCGCCGCGCGGTCCAGCGGCGCCTCCGGCGTGGTCGGCCAGGGCGGCTCGCCGGTGGTGGTGGTCACGTCGCCGACCCGGACGGTGACCGGCAGCAGCGAGCCGAAGAGGCGGGCCAGGTCGGTGACGGTCGGCGTGCTGAACCACTGGTCGGCGTCGCGGCGGGGCACCAGCGTGACGGTGGTGCCCGGCTCGGCGCGGGCGGCCTCCGGCGGTGCCACCGTCACGGCGTAGCGGCCGTCGGCGTACCCGGTCCAGCGGACCGTGGGCTGGTCGCCGTGCCGGGTGAGCACCTGGATCTCGTCCGCCACCAGGAAGCAGGAGAGCAGGCCGATACCGAACTGGCCGAGGAACTCGTGCCGGGAGAAGCCCAGCTCGTCCCGCTTGGAGCTACGGCCGATGGTGGCCAGCAGCTCGTGCACCTGCGCCTCGGTCAACCCGATGCCGGTGTCGTGCACCCGCAGTGTGCCGTCCCCTGTGCTGTCCGGTGGCTCGATGCGGACCAGCGCCGGCGCGTCCGGCTCGTTCGCGCGCCGCGCGGTTATCGCGTCCACCGCGTTCTGCAACAGCTCGCGGACGTAGACCCGCGGGCTGCCGTAGAGGTGATGACTGAGTAGGTCGACCACTCCACGGAGGTCGACCTGGAAGGTGTGGTCCACGCCTGAGTGCTCCCCGGTCCGATACCGGCGCTCACCGTACCGATGATCACTGCCCGGCGCGGTCCCCTTATGCGGCCGACTTGACCCTCGACCCGGTCGAACCCGCACTGTCGGCGGCATGAGCTCCTCCGCACTCGGCCGGGACTTCCGGCTGCTCTGGTCCGCCGCCGTCTCCTCCCGGTTCGGCGATGCCCTGCGTACACCGGCGTTGGCGCTGTTGGCCGCGACGGTGACCCGCGACCCCCGGGTCATCGCGGCGGTCACCGTGGCCGGGCAGTTGCCGCCGCTGCTCTTCGGCCTGCTCGGCGGCGTGTACGCGGACCGCTGGGACCGCCGTCGGACGATGGCCCTGGTGGACGGGTTGCGCGCCGGCGTGGTGGCGGCGCTGGCCGTGGCGATCGCCCTCGACCGGGCCGGAGTGTTGACGCTGCTGGTGGCCGCGTTCCTGCTCGCCGCACTGGGCACGCTCTTCGACTCCGCCTCGTTCGCGCTGCTCCCCGCGTTGGTGCCACCTGCCGCGTTGCCCCGGGCGAACGGCCGCCTCCAGGTGGGCACCGCGGTGGCTGGAGGTTTCCTCGGCGCTCCCGCCGCCGGCGTCCTCTTCGCCGTCACCCCCGCCCTGCCGTTCACGCTCGACGCGCTCACCTTCGCCGCAGCCGCGCTGCTCGTGCTGGCCCTCACCCCGTCACCCGCGCCGCCCACCGGATCGGGGGCGCCGCGGCGACCGGTGTGGGGCGAGATCGTCGAGGGGCTGCGGTGGCTGCGCGGTCACCAGACTCTGTGGAGGGTGACCCTGCTCGCCGCCGCGAGCAACCTGGCGATCAGCGGTCTGCTGGCGGTGCTGGTGCTCTACGCGCTGGACGTCCTGCGGGTGCCTCCGGCCGGGTACGGGCTGTTCGCCGCGAGCGCCATCCTGGGCGGCATCGCCGGGGCACTCGGGGCGGGGCGGCTCGCCGCCCGGCTCGGCACGGTGTCCGCGCTGCGCGTCGTGCTCGCCGTGCAGACCGTCGCGCTGGCCGGGTTCACGGTGTCCCGGCACCCGGTGCCGGGTGGGCTGGCGTTGGCCGTCTTCGCCGCCGGGACGGTGGTGTGGAACAGCCTGTCCGCGTCGTACGGGCAGCAGCACGTGCCGGCCGGGCTGCTCGGGCGGGTGGGTGCCGGCCAACGGATGGTCGGGCTGCTCACCGCACCGGTCGGCGCGGTGCTCGCCGGGCTGATCGGCGCGGCGTACGGGACGGTGCCGGTGGCGGTGGCCGCCGCGGGCACGTTCGCGCTGGTCACGCTGGCGGCGTGGCGGACACTGCGACCGGCCGCTCCGGTGCCGCCGACCGCCGCGCCCACCAGCGGCGGGACAGCAGACCGGCCAGCGCCGCACCCGTCGCGTTGAGCAGCACGTCGTCCACGGAGGAGATCCGACCGAGGTCCAGCGCGTACTGGAGGGTCTCGACGAGCAGTGAGCCAGACCTGACCCATCGGCGCAGCCTAGCTGGGCTGCCGTTCGCGGTGGGACAGCCCGGAGAGGCGCAGCGCGATCTGTCGCCGGGCCGGCGGTACGGCACCGAGCAGCCGGAGCAGCACGTCGCGGAACGGCCGCCGGGCCGGGGAGAGCGTGGCGAGCCGGGTCAGCCCGGCGGCGAAGCTCATCACGTCCTCGGCCATCGGGCGCTGCCGGGCGCTGTAGTCGTCGAGCAGCGTCTCCGGGCCGCCGGCGAACACGTCGGCCAGGCTGGTGCCGAGGGCCACCGCATCGCAGATGCCGAGGTTCATTCCCTGCCCACCGGCGGGACTGTGCACGTGCCCGGAGTCGCCGGCCAGCAGCACCGGCCCGGAGCGGAAGGTGTCGGCGATCCGGTGGTGCACCCGGAACCGGGAGCCCCACAGCACCTCGGTCAGCCGGTCGGGTCGCCGCTCCGGGCCCCGCTCGTCGAGCAGTGCCTGGAGGTAGGCCAGGTCCGGTTCGGCGGGGGCCGTCGGCACGGCGGCGACCAGCCGGACCACCCCGTCCGGTAGCGGTGCCCAGATCAGTGGTCCGGAGCGGGCGAGGAAGAGCGCCGCCTCGTCCCGGGGCAGCGCGCTGCGCACCCGGACGTCGGCGAGCACGAAGGACTCCTCCTCGCTCGGGCCGGTGAAGCCGATGCCGGCCAACTGCCGGACCGTGCTGTGCAGGCCGTCCGCGCCGACGATGAACCGGGCCCGCAGCGGGGCCCCGTCGAGCTGCGCGACCACCCCGTCAACGCTCCGGCTCAGACCGGTCAGCCGGCACGACCGTCGTACCTGCACACCGAGGTCGGCCAACCGCTCGGTGAGCACCGCCTCGGTGACCGACTGGGAGACCATCAGCGCGTAGGGGAACGGGGATGGTAGCTGGTGGAACGGCACCGCCAGCAGCACGCGATCGCGGTCGCGCACGGTGAAGCGCGGCGCCCGCACGCCCTGGGCGACCAGCGGCGCCGCAGCGCCGATCCGGTCCAACACCTCCAGGGTGTACGCGTGCACGACCGCCGCGCGGGACGTCTCCGGTGGGCGGGCCAACTGGTCCACCACGGTCACCTCGACCCCGCGTCGGGCCAGCGTCAGCGCGGTGGCGAGGCCGGTGGGACCGGCCCCCACCACCAGAACGTCGGTACTCGTGGGCAGCATGGCCACCTCCGGAACGACTTATGCCAACGAGTGTTGGCAAACAATTGTTGGCAACGCTAGGCCCGACTACGTTGTGTGTCAACACCTGTTGGCATACGGTCGTTGACATGACAGCGCCGGCCCAGCCGACCCACCCCCGCCGCTCGGACGCCACCCGCGCGGCGATCCTGCGCGCCGCCCGCGAACGGTTCGCCGCCGACGGCTACGAGCGCGCCACGATCCGGGCGATCGCCGCCGACGCCCAGATCGACCCGTCGATGGTGATGCGCTACTACGGCAGCAAGGAGGGGTTGTTCGCGGCGGCGGCCGAGTTCGACCTCCGACTGCCCGACCTGACCAAGGTGCCGCCCTCGCGACTCGGCGAAACGCTGATCCGGCACTTCCTCGCCCGGTGGGAGGGCGACGAGACGCTCGTCGCGCTGCTGCGGGCCGCCAGCACCAACCCGGGCGCGGGCGAGCGGATGCGGGGCATCTTCGCCGATCAACTCACCGGAGCCGTGGCCATCTTCGGCACCGACCCGGCAACCACCGGCCGACGGGCCGGCCTGGTGGCCAGTCAGGTCCTCGGCCTGGCCTTCACCCGCTACATCGTCCGGCTGCCGCCGATGGCGGACGCGGACCCGGAGGAACTCATCCGGTGGATCGCGCCGACCCTCCAGCGCTACCTGACCGGATCACCCGACGAGGCCGCCTGAGACCTGGCCCAACCTTTTACCCCTTGCCATGCGTCTGCCAGGTGACGTGGAAAGTGACGGCTGGGAGGGGGGCGGATGGGACCGACGGCGACCGACGGACGCGACGGTTACGTCGCCTTCGTGGAAAACCACCAGCACCGGCTGCTGCGCGCGGCCTACCTGATCTGCGGCAACCGGCACCAGGCCGAGGATCTCCTCCAGGACGCGCTGCTCAAGTTGGCCCTGCGCTGGACCTCGGTCCGTGAGGGCGACCCCGCCGCGTACGTACGGGCCATCCTCTACCGGGACGCGGTCTCGTGGTGGCGTCGCCGGCGCCGCGAGTGGCTCAGCGCCGTACCGCCGGAGCAGGTGGCGCACGACCGGGACGGCGCGCTGCGGCTGACGCTGCACGACGCGTTGGGCCTGCTGCCGCCCCGCCAACGGGCCGTGCTGGTGCTGCGCTACTACGAGGACCTGACCGAAGCGGCCACCGCCGAAGCGCTCGGGGTGACCGTCGGCACCGTGAAGAGCCAGTGCCACGCGGCGCTGCGCCGGCTCCGCGAGGTGGCCCCGGACCTCACCCCGCACCCGGCGTCTCCCGACGACCTCGCCACCGGCTTGGAGGTGAACCCGTGAACGAGCAGGACCTGCGCCGCCTACTGACCGTCAGTGTCGAGGACGTCCGGCCCAGCCACCCCGCGGTGACCGGGTGGGAGCGGGCCCGGCGTACCCGGCGTACCCGCCGCGCGGTCGGCGCGGTGGCGGTGGCCGTGCTGCTGGTCGGCGGCGGCACGGTGGCCGCCCTACGACCGCCCGCCGACCAGCCGCCGGACGGGCCGGTCGCGCCGACCGTCGCGCCCAGCCCCGCCCCGCCGGTGGTACGGGTCCCCGCCGAGCTGACCTACCCGCCCGACCCCCTGAACCGGCTCGGCGCACCGGCGACCGTGTCGCTCTCCGCCCGGCCGGTCCAGCGGGCACTGGCCCTGTTCCAGCCGTTGGACCAGGAGCTCCGCACGGACGGCCCGGTCCGGGTGCTCGGCGACGACGGCGTGGTCCGTGCCCTGGACGTGGTGACCCTGACACCCACCCGGGACGAGGGCGGCAACCAGGCGCCCGCCGTCAAGCCGGGCGTGCTGTCGCCGGACGGCCGGTCGGCCGCGTTCCCACAGACCAACGAGCTGATCCTGGTCGACCTCACCACGGCAGGCGTACGCCGGATCCCGCTCGCCGGCTTCCTGGAGCTGGTGGTCTGGGCGAACGACCGGGTGCTGGTCGGCGCGGACGCCAAGACGTACGCGGTCGACCTCGCCTCCGGTGCGGCGAGTGAAGTCGAGGTCTCGCCCTGGGATCTGGTCGCGCCGGACCCGGCGGCCGGCCGTGAGGCGGCGCTGGTCGAGGTGGGCGGCGAGCGGGACGGCCTGTTCGTCCGCAGCCGGACCGCCCGCGAGGGAACGCTCCGCTCCGAAGAGCCGGTCACCAGTGCCCTGCTGCCGGCGCCCTACCGGATCAACGAGTTCTACGGCCGGGGTTGGCTGCACGGCGCACGGCTGGTCCGGGCGGCGTGGATCACCAGCGACGAGATCGACGGCGCCGAGGGGGTGGCCGAGTTGGACGCCCGCACCGGGGCGGTGGCCCACGTGCTGGACCTGGGCCGGGACCGGTGGAAGGGCTGCTGCGAAGTGCTCGGCTGGGACACCCGGGGGGCCGTGCTGCTGCGCGTACAACCGGGCGGTGTGCTGCGCTGGCACCCGGAGACGGGGGAGATCACCGGCGTGGTCCGCGAGCTGAACGGGGTGGTGGCGCTGGCCGGCTGAGCCGTCCCCGCGCGACTCCCGGTCGCGCGGGGACGAGCCCGGCTCGTCAGGCGGCGAGGCCGCCGGGCTGGTCGCCCTTCACCACGGGGGCCCGGACCAGGTTGCCCCACTCGGTCCACGAGCCGTCGTAGTTGCGCACCTGCGGGTAGCCCAGCAGGTACCGCAGCACGAACCAGGTGTGGCTGGACCGCTCACCGATCCGGCAGTACGCGATCACGTCGTCGTCCGGGCTGAGCCCGAGCTGGTCGGCGTAGATCGCGCGCAGCTCGTCGAACCCCTTGAACGTGCCGTCGTCGTTGGCGGCGGACTTCCACGGCTTGCTGACCGCGCCGGGGATGTGCCCGCCGCGCATCGCGCCCTCCTGCGGGTAGTCCGGCATGTGCAGCATCTCGCCGGTGTACTCACCCGGAGACCGGACGTCGACCAGCGGCCGACCAGCGGCGATGTGCGCCATCACCTGCTCGCGGTAGGCCCGCAGGGGTGCGTCGTCACGCAACGGCACCGGGTAGTCGGCGCGCGGGCGGGTCGTCTTGTCGCGGGTCACCTCGCGGCCCTCGGCGATCCACTTCTGCCGGCCGCCGTCGAGCAGCCGCACGTCGGCGTGGCCGAAGAGCGAGAAGACCCAGAGGGCGTACGCGGCCCACCAGTTGAAGTTGTCGCCGTAGAAGACGACGGTGTCGCCCCGGCCGATGCCCTTCGCGGCACACAGCTCGGCGAAGCTCTCCGCGTCGAGGTAGTCCCGGGTCACCTGGTCGTTGAGTTCCAGGTGCCAGTCGACCTTGACGGCACCCGGGATGTGACCGGATTCGTAGAGCAGCACATCCTCGTCGGACTCGATCACCACGAGGCCCTCGTCGCCCAGGTGCTCGGCCAACCACTCGGTGGTGACCAGCCGCTGCGGGTCGGCGTACGACTGAAGACGGGGATCAGGATCGTTCGGCACAGACATGATCCCCAAGTTACGCCGCAACGCTGCCCGCCGACCCACCATCGGCGATCGGATACCGCGGATGCGACGCAGCGCACGTGACCGTGCCGCAGTGGGTGAGCACCCGTCAGTCGACGATCGGTCCGAGCAGCGGACGCTTCGCGGTGACCGTGTCGCCGGACGACCGGCCGGTCAGCCGGCGCTTGATCCACGGGGCCAGGTGCTGCCCGGCCCAGCGCAGGTCGGCCGCGCGGGCGGCGAGCCACGGCGAGGGTGCCGGGTGCGGCGGAACCAGCAGCCATTCCTCGTCGCAGCCCACGCCGAGCGCGGTGAGCACCTGCCCGGCGACCCGCCGGTGCCCGGCCGGCGAGAGGTGCAGCCGGTCGGTGCTCCAGAGCATCGGGTTGAGGAACGTGTCGTCGGCGTACAGGTCGACCATGATCGCGCCGTGCCGCTCCGCGGTCTCGCCGACCGCCTGGTTGAGCAGCTCCACCCGAGGGGCGACGAGCCGCTGACCGGGCAGCCGGGCCATCACGTCCGCGAACCGGAAGAGCAGCACGTCCGCGCCGCCCGAACGCAGTTGCCGGACCACCTCGTCGAAGCGGGCGACCAGAGTGTCCGGGTCGAAGGTGCGGCGCAGCACGTCGTTGCCGCCGGCCGCGAAGCTGATCAGGTCGGGCTTCATCGCCACCGCGGCGGGCACCTGCTCGGCGACCACGCCGGGGAAGAGCCGGCCCCGGATGGCCAGGTTGGCGTAGCGGAAGTCCGGTCCCGCCTCGGCGGCGAGCCGGGTCGCCACCAGGTCCGCCCATCCCCGGAAGGTGCCGTCCGGGTACGCGTCGTCCATACCCTCGGTGAAGCTGTCCCCGACCGCGACAAAACTGCGCCAGCGCACCCGCGCCCCCCTCACGCCATTCGTTGCCTGCGGCGACAAGTCTTTCACCGGACGGCGCTGCCCGGTCACCGGTGGGGTGTGGGGCACGCCACCCGACCACGGCATCCGCGCGATGCCGGTCATCGGTCCGGATCGACGATCGGTCGGCGGTGTGGCCCCCAGGCGACGAACCGCTCGAACAGCTCGCGCGGCGTCGGGCCGTCGTACGGGTTCAGCCGGAACAAATCGTGCGTCGCCTCGTGGTAGAGCCCGGAGAGGTAGATGGCCAGTTCGACGTAGTGGTTCTCGTACTCGGCCTTGAGCAGTAGCCGCGCGTCCGCGCAGGGCCACGGCAGCCCGCAGGCCCGGCACAACCACAGCGGACGGATCGGCAGGTGCGGCCGGTGGCCCGGTGGGTACGGCCGAGGCCGGTCGGCGTACGGGCCGAGCCGAGGTACCGGCAGCTCACCGGACAGGCGTTTGTGCATCTCGACCTCCTTCAGGCGTACGTGACACTCTGCTGAAGGACGAACTACTGTCGGAAGGCATCGACGGCGGTACGGGCGAGGTCGGGTCGGTGCGCGGCGATCGTCCGGAGCGGCCGGGGAAACGCGGAGGGACTGTGGAGGACATGTGGAAGGTGAACCGACCACGGAACTGATCCGGGCACAGCTGCGTCGACTGCGGCTGAGGGCCGAGCTGAGTCAGGAGGAATTCGGGAAGCTCGTCCACTTCTCCGGCTCGCAGGTGTCCGCTGTGGAGCTGGGTCAGCGCCCACTCGACCGGTTCTTCCTCAAGCGGGCGGACGAGGTGCTGGGCACGGGCGGGCTGCTGATGTCGCTGCTGAAGCTGGCCGAACGCGACGGGCAACCGAGCTGGCTCCGTCCCTGGCTGGAAGCCGAACGCCAGGCCCAGCAGATGCGGTGTTACCAGCCGACCCTCATTCCAGGGTTGCTCCAGACGGAAAACTACGCGCGGGCAGTGATCCGGAGTGACAACACGATCAACGACGATGAGGTCGAGAAGCGCCTCGCGGTCCGGATGGATCGGCAGACGATCCTTTGCCAGGCAGACCCACCCGTGTACGTCGCGGTCGTCGAGGAAACCGTTCTGCGCCGTTCGGACGAGAGCGTCCAAGCGCTCATGGCTGAACAGGTGACGCGCCTTGTCGAGTGTGCGGAGCGCCCGCACATCAGCATCCACATCATCCCGACCGACATCCCCATGCACGTCGGACTGGTGGGTCCGTTCGCTCTGGCGCGAAGTGGCGACGGTGGCTGGGTTGGCCATCTGGAGACTCAGCTCGGCGGCGTGGTGGTCGACCGGGACCAGGATGTCGCTATCCTGCTCGCCAGGTGGGAGAGCGTCCGCAGTCAAGCACTGCCTCACCGGCAGTCGGTCGAGCTGTTGAAGGAAGTGATGACGTCATGGAGCTGATCGGCGCTACCTGGCGCAAGTCCACCCGCAGCGGCACGCAGGGCGACTGCGTGGAGGTGGCCGACAACCTCGTCGGCGTCGTCGGTGTGCGGGACAGCAAGGATCCGTCCGGCCCGGTGCTCACCTTCGATCCGCAGTCCTGGCGAGCCTTCGTCACCTCTGCCAGACGACGCTGACTCCGCCGCACCGGAGCTGATCCATCCGGGAACCGCGACGCACCGGACGAATTGGTTCGCCCATCCGGCCGGAACGGTCCTACGCTGCGCCCATGCTGCTACGCATGTCGACCCTGTTGCTGCGGACCCTGCGCGAGGACCCGGCCGACGCGGAGGTGCCGAGCCACCGGCTCCTGCTGCGTGCCGGCTACATCCGTCGCGCCGCACCGGGCGGCTACACCTGGCTGCCGCTGGGCAAGCTGGTACTGGACCGGATCACCGAGGTGGTACGCGCCGAACTGATCGCCATCGGTGACCAGGAGGTGCACTTCCCGGCGCTGCTGCCGGCCGAGCCGTACCGGACCAGCGGCCGGTGGGCGGAGTACGGCGACGACATCTTCACCCTCGCCGACCGGCGTGGTGCCGAGCACCTGTTGGCGCCGACTCACGAGGAGATGGCGGCGCTGCTGGTCAAGGACCTGTTCACCTCGTACCGGGACTTTCCGGTGACGCTGTTCCAGGTGCAGACGAAGTTCCGCGACGAGGCCCGGCCCCGGGCCGGTCTGCTGCGTGGCCGGGAGTTCCTGATGAAGGACGCGTACTCCTTCGACCTGGACGACGCGGGGCTGCGGGACGCCTACGCGCGGCACCGGGCGGCGTACCGGCGGATCTTCGATCGGCTGGGCCTGGACTACACGGTGGTGCACGCGATGTCGGGCGCGATGGGCGGCACGGCGTCGGAGGAGTTCCTGGCCGCCACTCCGGTCGGTGAGGACACCTTCGTCGGCTGCACGGCCTGCGACTACGCGGCGAACACCGAGGCGGTCACCACCCGGGCGCCGGCCGCCGTCGACGCGGCGACGCAGCCGGCCGTCGAGGTGTACGACACCCCGGACACCCCGACGATCGCCAGCCTGGTGGCGTTGGCCAACGCGCGTCGGCTGGGCGGTCGGGACGGCTGGACCGCCGCCGACACGTTGAAGAACGTGGTGCTGAGCGTCCGCCAACCGGGCGCGGATCGGGCCGAACTGCTGGTGGTCGGGCTGCCGGGTGACCGGGAGGTCGACCTCAAGCGGGTCGGCGCCGCGCTGCACCCGGCCCAGGTGGCCGTCTTCGAGGCGTGGGACGACCACCCCGAACTGGTACGCGGCTACATCGGGCCGCAGCTGCTCGACAAGCTGGCCATCCGCTACCTGGTCGATCCGCGGGTGGTGCCCGGCTCGGCCTGGTTGACCGGGGCGAACGAGCCGGGCCGGCACGCCACCGATGTGGTCTGCGGGCGGGATTTCACGCCGGACGGCACGATCGAGGCCGCCGAGGTGCGCGCCGGTGACCCCTGCCCCACCTGCGACGGTGGTGAGCTGACCATCCGGCGGGGCATCGAGATCGGGCACATCTTCCAGCTCGGTCGCCGGTTCACCGACGCGTTCGCCGTCGACGTGCTCGGCCCGGCGGGCAAGCCGGTCCGGCCGACCATGGGCTGCTACGGCATCGGGGTGTCCCGGGCGGTGGCGGCGGTAGCCGAGCAGCACCACGACGACCGGGGGTTGAGCTGGCCGGCGGCGATCGCGCCGTGCGACGTACACCTGGTGGTGGCGGGCAAGGGCCCGCAGCTCGACGCGGCGCTGGAGCTCGGCGGCCAGCTCGCCGCGGCCGGCCTGCGGGTGCTGGTCGACGACCGCACGCACGTCTCGGCCGGGGTCAAGTTCACCGACGCCGAGCTGATCGGCATCCCGCGCGCCGTCGTGGTCGGCCGCCGACTCGCCGACGGGTACGTCGAGCTGCGCGATCGGGCCGGCGACGGGCGCACCGAACTGCCGCTGGCCGGTCTGGTGGAACGCTTGGTCGACGAGGTACGCCAGGAACGTGGAAACCTGGTGTAGCCACCGCGTCACGGGGTACCGCAGTTCGATCGGGTGGAAACGTATTCGGAGGGCTCTCATGACCGGTTACCGGGTCAGCGACGTGATGACCAAGCAGGTGGTCTACCTGCCGGCGGAGACCACCCTGGACGAAGCCGCCAAGGTCATGAAGGAGGCGGACATCGGCGACGTCGTGGTCACCGACGGCGCGAGCCTCGCTGGGATGCTCACCGACCGGGACATCGTGGTCCGGGCGGTGGCCGAGAACAGCTCACCCGCGGCCACCACCATCGGCTCGATCGTCACCCGCGAGGTCGTCATGATCGAGCAGCACTGCACGGCCAGCGAAGCGGCCACGCTGATGCGGGACCGGGGCATCCGCCGGGTGCTGGTCTGCGACTCCGACCGCAAGCTGGTCGGCATCGTGTCGCTCGGTGACCTGGCCATGCAGCTCGACCCGACGAGCGCCCTCAGCGAGATCAGCGAGCAGTCCCCGACCACGTGACCCGCACCACGCCTCCGTCGCACACCGCCCGGTGCGGCGGAGGCCGTGCGGCGACGGCGGTAGCCTCGTCGCATGGCTGATATGCCGGCCCGACTGGCCGAGATCGTCGACGAGTTCGCCGCCGCGCCGCGCGACCTGGTGCTGGAGATGCTGCTCGAATACGCCGACGTCATTCCGTCGCTCCCGGTCGATGCCGCCGAGCGCGAGGGCATGGAGCAGGTCCCGGAGTGCCAGACGGCATTCTTCCTGCGGGCCCGGGTGACCCCGGAGCGCACCGTGGAGACGCTCTTCGACTGCCCACCGGAGGCGCCGACCACCCGGGCGTTCGCCGGCATCCTCGCCGAGGGGCTGGCCGACGCGAGCGCCGAGGAGGTGCTGGCCGTGCCGGACGACCTCTACCAGCGGATGGGCCTGGCGCAGGCGATCAGCCCGCTGCGGGTGCGCGGCGGCACCGCGATCCTGGGCCGGCTCAAGCGTCAGGTCCGGGAACAACTCGCCTGACCGAAGAGTTGCCACCGATCATGGAGATCGAGATCTACGCGGACGTCGTCTGCCCATGGTGCTACATCGGCAAGCGACGGCTGGAGCAGGCCCTCGCCACGTACGACGGTGACGTGACCGTCCGCTACCGACCGTTCCAGCTCGACCCGTCACCGGTGCCGGAGCCCCGCCCACTGCTGGAGGCGATGGCTGGCAGGTTCGGTGGCCTGGACCGGGCTCGGCAGATGTTCGCCCACGTGACCGAGGTCGCGGCGGGTTCCGGGGTCCGGCTGGACTTCGACCGGGCGGTCATCTCGAACACCTTCGACGCGCACCGACTGGTCGCCTATGCCAACGAGCACGGCCGGGCGGGCGAGATGGTGGAGGCGCTCTACCAGGCGCACTTCACCCAGGGCGTCAACCTCGGCTCCCGGGAGGCCCTGGCCACGGTGGCCGGCGGGATCGGCCTGGACGCCGCCGACGTCCGCCGCTTCCTCGACTCCGACGAGCAGACCGCCGAGATCGCCGCCGAGCTGGCCACCGCCCACGAGTTGGGCATCACCAGCGTGCCGACCTTCATCCTGGCCGGCAAGTACGCGGTCTCCGGCGCGCAGGAGGTGGAGACGCTGCTGGCCGCGCTGACCGAGGTCGAGCAGCGCGAGGCGGCGGCACACTCCCGCTGAGCGGGCCGCACCACGCCACGACGCAGCCGATCAAGGCACCGGCATCGACCGCCGCGATGTTTCACGTGCAACGGTATCGATGCCGGTGTCTGGTCAGGCCGGCCTGGCCAGGCCCTCCACCACCTGAGCGCCGGGCAGCGCGCCCAACGCCGGCCCCGGCAGCGCGATCTTGCTGTGCCGTACGCCGGACCCGATGATCACGTGCGGCGTGGCGATCACCCGCGCGTCCACCAGGATCGGCCACTGCGCCGGCAGCCCGATCGGGGTGATGCCGCCGTATTCCATGCCGGTCAACTCGACCGCATCGGCCATCGGGGCGAAGCTCGCCTTGCGCACGTCGAGCGCCCGGCGGGCCACGCCGTTCACGTCGGCCCGGGTGGTGGCCAGCACAATGCAGGCCGCGTAGCGGACCACGCCCTCACGCTTCCCGGCCACCACGACACAGTTGGCCGACACGTCCAGCCCCACCTCGTACGCGGCGCAGAACGCGGCGGTGTCGGCGAGGTCGGCGTCGATCGGCGCGACCAGCACGTCGTCGACGTCCACCGGCGCCTCGGCGGGCCACTGGGCGATGGCCGCCGCCACCGGCGGGGCGAGCAGGTCGAGGCGGACACGGGCCGGTTCGGTCTTCAGCGTTCCCATCACGGATGCGATCCTCGCACCCGTCGCGCCGAACGGCAGCCTCAACTGCCCGCGAGGAAGGCGTTGTCGCGCAGGAAGCTGCGGTCGCGGGAGGCAGCCAGCTCCTCGGCACGCCGGGCAGCGACCCGCTGCGCCTCCAGGTCCTCCATGGCATGCCGGACACCCAGCCGGATCACCCCGTAGAGGAAGACGAAACCGAAGACGTAGAGCAGCACGGTGACCACGACAGCGAACATGGCGTCACCGTAAGACGAACGTGAACCGGGATTCTCCTCATGACCGCCCGGTTCCCCCGTACGTGTCGGCGAGATGGTCCGCCCAGGTACGCGAGCCCTTGGGCAGCGCCTCGGTGACCAGGCCACCGGCGCGCAGCTCGCGACCGAGGCGACCCGGGATGCTACCGGCAGCAGCGGCCGGCGTGACCCTCGGGCCTCCCGCCAGGCACGGACCGCCTCGTCGAAGCGGAGCACCTGCGGCCCACCGAACTCCTCGACGGCGCGCAGCGGCCCGGCGACCAGCCGAGCGGCCAACCGCGCCGCCACCTCCGCCGGGTCGACGGGCTGAGCGAGCACCCCTCGATCCCCGATCACCGGCCCGAGGCGGGAGCTGGTGGTCAGCAGGTCGTCCAGGAACTGCGGAAACTGCGTGGCGCGGAGCACCGACCAGGGCACCGGGCCAGCCGCGATCACCTGCTCGGCGGCGAGCTTGTGCCGGTAGTACGGGATCGGCACCCGGTCCACCCCGACGATCGAGATGTAGACCAGGTGCTGGACGTCGGCCGCGCCGGCGGCGAGCACCAGCCGGCCGGTGCCCAGCACGTCCACCTGGTGGGTCCGCCTCTGCGGCGACGACGCCAGGTGCAGCACCGCATCCACCCCGGTCACCGCCTCGGTCAACCCCTCGCCGGTGGCCAGGTCGGTCACCACCCACTCCACCCCGGAGCCGGTACGCGGCCGTCGGCTGGTGGCCCGGACGCTGATCCCGTCGTCGTTCAGCCGGGCCAGCAAGGCTTCGCCCAGGTGGCCGCCCGCCCCGGTGACCAGAACCCTCATCCCGTACTCCCGTTCCGCCGCGGACCGCGGCATCCGTCGGCCCACCGACCTGTCCGACGCCCGGTCCGCGCCGCGCCGTGGGCTCACCTGCCCATGACGGCACGACACGACCGCCTGTGACCCGGTGTGCGGCGGGTCACCCCGAGCGGATCAGGTCCAGCACGGTCAGCAGCGCGAAGAACGCCGCCATCCTCCCGGCCCTCCCGGCTCGGACAGCATCGAATCCGAGAATCACCCGGGCCGTACGCTGCCGCGCACCACCACCCGGCCGGCCAGGAGCGCACCGAGCAGTGCCAGGCCGGCGGCCACCACCAGGGTCGCGGTGTAGCTGGCCGGACCGGGCGAGCTGCCGGCGGCCAGCACCGCACCGGTGAGCGCCAACACGGTCGCCGCGAAGAGCGAGTCACCCAGTTGCAGGGACGAGCTGTTGCGGCCCTGCTCCCCGGGAGCGGACAACTCCAGGGTGAGCACCGACAGCGAGGGATAGAGCAGCCCCATGCCGAGACCGGCGACCGCCCAGCCCAGCACGGCGACGAACACCGGCACCTCGGGCCGTACGGCCAGCGCCACCGTGGCGGTGCCGACCGTGATGCAGGTCAGCCCGGCCCGGGGCAGGCTGGCGCGGGATGCCGGCACCGGGATCCGGCCCTGCACCCACGAGCCCACCGACCAGGCCAGCGCGCCGACCGTGAGCACCAGCCCGGCTGCGGTCGGCGACAGACCCCGCTCCCGGGAGAGCAGCAACGGGATGACCACCTCGGCACCGACGAACGCGGCGGAGGCCAGACCCCGCAGCCCGATCACGGTCGGCAGGCCTCTGGCCGCCCGGAGGAACCCGGCCGGCAGCAGGCGCGGGGCACAGACCAGCAGCCCGGCCACGGCGAGCGCGATCAGGGCGACGGCGGTCGCACCGCGCTGCTGCCCCCCGATGTGCAGCAGTGCGGCACTCACCGCGGCCCCGCAGGCCCAGCCGATCCGGGCCGCCGCGCCGGCCGGCACCCGGGCCGTCGCGCTCCGACCGAGCGACCGCAGGCCGGGGTGGATCAGCAGCACCGCCGGCACGGCCACCACCGGTACCACCATGAAGACCCAGCGCCAGCCCAGATGCTCCACGATGAGACCGGCCACCGCCGGTCCGACCAGTGACGGTACGACCCACGCCGCCGCGAACGCGGCGAAGATCCGCCGGTGCAACTCCTCCGGGTACGCGTGCCCGACGATCACGTAGAGCGCCACCGAGAGCAGCCCGGAGCCGAACCCCTGCACCACCCGGCCGACGACCAGCGCGCCCATGGCCGATGCCGTCCCGGCGATCAACAGCCCGACCACGAACCACGCGACGCCCTGCCACATCGGGCCCCGGGGTCCCCGCGCGTCGCACCAGATTCCGGAGACCACCATGGCCAAGACACCCGCGGCGAACGGGCCGCCGAAGGCGATTCCGTACAGCGCGAGCCCGTCCAGGCTGCGGGCGACCGTCGGCATCGCCGTACCGACCGCCAGCGCCTCGAACGCGAGCAGTGAGATCAGCGCGACGCTGCCCACCGTCATCGCCCGGTGCCGGGGTGCGAACAGCCCCGGTGGGGCGGGCACGGTGGTCAGCATCCACCGATCATGCGACCTCAACCGGGATTGAAGTCAATCATCGGTGACCCGGCTCTCGGTCAGGCGTCCTTCAACGCCTGCCCGACGCCCCGCACCAGACCCGAGAAGTGCTGATCGGCCAGCAGGTGCCCGGCGGTGATCGCCAGGGCCAGCGGCCACTCGATGACCTGGAGCGCGGCGAGCACCCCGAGCCCGGCGTAGTAGGCGATCTTGTCCGGCGGTGGTACCGCCACCTCGCCCAGCATCGGCACCTCCACCCGCCGGGAGTACATCCGGACGGTCTCCTGCGCCCCGTTGAGATTTCGCGTCAGTGTGCTCATTCCGGTCCTCCCCGTGTCCGGTGATGGTCGCCGGGTTCCACCGCCCACCCCGTCCATGCGCCACCGCCAGGGGAAAGTTCCCCCATGCCGGGGGCATAACGGATGGCGGGGCGGGAAGCCAGGCCGCCGGACGTGATGCGGTGGGGGGACGAGATGACCGACGGCAGGAACAACAGCAGCGGGGAGTCGGGCCGGCGTCCGTCCAGCCGTACGCCTCGATGACGGCGGCGGGTCGCGCAGCCGGCCGGTTCCTGCCGTCCCTCGGCGTGCCGAACCTGGTGGGTGAGGCGTCCCGGACCATCGGCTCGGCCGCGAACAAGCTGGCCCGGACCGCCGGGCTGACCCGGCGGCGGGTCTGGTCCCGACCCGGCCGGCACCACATCGAGGTGCACGGCGTCTGCCAGGACGGCGGTGACCGACTGGCCCGCCAGGTGGAGCGTGCGGTGGAGCGGGTGCCCGGCGTGGCGTGGGCCCGGGTGAACGCCCCGTCCGGCCGGGTGGTGGTCGCCATGCAGACCCCCGAGCCGAAGCTACGTGACCTGATCACCGCGATCGCCCGGATCGAACGGACCTGTGACCACGAGCCCGACCCGGAGATCCCGCCCCCGCACCCGCCGGAGGAGGGGCCGCGAACCCCGCGCACCCTCGGCGCGTTGGCTTCGGACGCGCTGGGCCTGACGATCTCGGCGGCCACCCGGATCCTGCCGTTCGCGCCGGTACCCGGCGAGGTGGCCGGGTTGTTCACCGCGATGGACCTGCAACCGAAGCTGCACGCACTGGCCGGTCGAGGGCTGCGCGCCGACCCGCGCGCCGACATGCTCTTTCCGCTCGCCGAGGCGGTGGTGCAGGGGCTGGCCGGTGGCTGGGCCGGGATCGTCCTGGACGGCGCCCAACGGATCGTGCAGTGGGGTGAGGCGCGGGCCCAGCTCACCGCGTGGGAGCAGGCCGAGCCACGGCTGACCGGGGACCCGGAGCACGCCGTCGCCCGCTGGACGGTCGGCGAGCGACCCCGGCCGAAACCGGACGGCCCGGTCGAGCAGTACATCAACCGGGCGCTGGCCGCCGGCGCGGCCGCTGCGGCGGCCGCTGCGCCGTTCGCCGGTCCCAAGCGGGCCGCCGCGCTGGGCCTGTCCGCCCTGCCCAAGGCTCCGGGCAGCGGGCGCGAGGGGTACGCCGCCCAGCTCGGCCGGATCCTGGCCCGACGCGGTGTGATCGCCATGGACGGCAGTGTGCTGCGGGAACTGGACCGGCTCGACACGCTGGTGCTGGACTCCGCGATGCTCGGCTCCGACCGGGGCGTACTGGCCGACCTGGCCCCGGCACCCGGAGTGGACATCGACCAGGTGGCGGAGCGGGCGTTCGCGCTGTTCGACCCGGCGGATCCGGCCGGCTCGCGAACGGCCGACGGTTGGCGGCTCGGGCCCCTGAACCAGGTGCCCGCTGCCCAGACCACCGAGATCCCGGACGGCGACCGGTTGCGGGCGGCCGGCGGCCAACTGCTCGGGCTGGTCCACGGTGACCGGCTCGCCGCGCTGCTGCGGGTCGAACCGGAGCCGGCCCCGGGCGTCGACGGCCTGCCGACCGCCGCTCGACACGCGGGCCTGCGGCTGATCGTGGCCGGCGGCGACAAGCAGCGGTACGGCTTCGCCGACGCCGTACTGCCGGGCGGGGAACAACTCGCCGACTCGGTACGCACGCTGCAGCGCGACGGGGCCGTCGTGATGCTGGTGTCCGCCGACCGGACCGCGCTCGGCGCGTCCGACTGTGGCCTCGGAGTGGCCGGTCCGGAGGATCTGCCGCCGTGGGGGGCGCACCTGCTGGTCGGCGCGGACCTGCGGGTGGTCGCTCTGCTCGTCGAGGCGGCCGGGGTGGCTCGGCGGATGACCCAACAGAACATCCGGCTCGCCATGGCCGGCACCGGCCTGGGTGCGCTGAGTGCGTTCACCGCCGTACCGACCCAGCTTCCCCACCGGACGTTCCACGCGGTCAACGGCGCGGCCGGGCTGGCCTTCGCGCACGGTGTCTGGCGGGCCCGCAGACTGCCCGACCAGCCGGACACCCCGGCAGCGGTGGCGACCGCCTGGCACCTGATGCCGGTCAGCACCGTGTTCGACCGGCTCGGTAGCGGCCCGGACGGCCTGGACAGCGCGGAGGCCCAACGCCGCAACGACGGACACGGCGCGAGCGACGGTGCCACACCCGCGGGCGGTGGCCTGCTGCGCGCGTTCGTGGACGAGTTGGCCAACCCGCTCACCCCGGTACTGGCCGCCGGGGCGGTGCTCTCCGCGTCGTTCGGCTCGCTCGTCGACGCCGCGCTGGTCGGTGGTGTGGTCGGCGGGTCCGCCCTGATCGGTGCGGTGCACGAGCGCAACACCGAACGATCACTGGCGGAGTTGCTGTCCCGGTCGGCGGTGACCGCCCGGGTCCGTCGGGACGGCACCGAGCGGGTGGTCGCCGCCGAGGACCTGGTCCTCGGGGACGTCATCACCCTCGAATCGGGTGATTCGGTACCCGCCGACTGCCGGGTGCTCGAATCCGTCGGGCTGGAGGCGGACGAGTCGTCACTGACCGGCGAATCCCTGCCGGTCGGCAAGTCGGACCGACCGGTGGTCGCCGCCGCCGTCGCCGACCGGCACTCGATGCTGTACGACGGCACCACGATCGCCGCCGGGCACGGCACCGCCGTGGTGGTGGCCATCGGCGCCGACACCGAGGCGGGACGCAGCCTGGCGTTGGTCCGGCAGGCACCGCCGACCAGCGGAGTCGAGGCTCGGCTGGGCAAGTTGACCAGCGCCGCCATTCCACTGGCCGCCGGTTCGGCGGTGGCGGTGGCCGGCGCCGGCCTGCTTCGGGGCGTACCGCTGGCCGAAACGGCGGCGACCGCCGCGAACCTGGCCGTGGCGTCGGTGCCGGAGGGGCTGCCTTTTCTGGTCAGTGCGGCGCAGCTGGCCGCCGCCCGGCGGCTGGCCGAGCACGGCGCCCTGGTCCGCAACCCGCGCACCATCGAGGCGCTGGGTCGGGTGGACGTGCTCTGCTTCGACAAGACCGGCACCCTCACCGAGGGTCAGTTGCTGCTCGCCGGGGTCGGCGATGGCGTCGCCGACCGGTACTCCCCACTGGACCGGCTGGACGACCGACTCCGGTTGACACTCGCCGCGGCGTTGCGGGCCACTCCCGCCGCAGCCAACCCCGAAGAGCTGGCGTTGCAGACCGACCGGGCGGTCCGGCGAGGTGCCGGGGTGGCCGAGGTGGTGGAGCAGACCGGTGCTCCCGGCTGGCAGGCTGCCGGCGGACTGCCGTTCGAGCCGTCCCGCGGCTACCACGCCAGCGTCGGGGAGAGTGACGGCCACCTGCTGCTGAGTGTCAAGGGCGCACCGGAGACCGTGCTGCCGCGCTGCTCGGACCGGCGCACCGACGGCCGGCGAGAACCGCTGGACGACGCCGGCCGGGCGGAGCTGCAACGGGTGCTGGCCGACCGGGCGGGGGCGGGACACCGGATCCTGGCCGTCGCCGAGTGCCAGGTCGACGACTCGAAGGTGACCGACGAGGACGTCCGGGGGCTGACCTTCGTGGGCTTCCTGGCCCTCGCCGACGGCGTCCGGGAGAGCGCCGCCCCCGCGGTACGCCGGATCCGGCAGGCCGGCGTGCACACCATCATGATCACCGGAGACCACCCGGCCACCGCCGAGGCGATCGCCGCCACCATCAGCGAACACGACGAGCAGCGCGTGGTCACCGCCGGCGAACTCGACCAACTGGACGACGAGGCACTCGCCGAGCGCCTAGCCAGCACCGACGTGGTGGCCCGCTGCACCCCGGCGCACAAGGTACGCATCATCCAGGCGCTGCAGAAGTGCGGGCGGACCGTGGCGATGACCGGCGACGGCGCCAACGACGCCCCCGCGATCCGGCTCGCCGACGTGGGCATCGCGCTCGGCCAACGGGGCACCCCGGCGGCACGGGCCGCCGCCGATCTGGTGGTCACCGACGACCGGCTGGAGACCATCATCGCCACCCTGGTCGAGGGTCGGGCCATGTGGTCGTCGGTCCGGCACGCGCTCAGCATCCTGGTCGGCGGCAACCTCGGCGAGATCGCGTTCAGTGTGCTCACCGCAGCGGCAACGGGTCGCTCCGCGCTCACCGGGCGGCAGTTGCTGCTGGTCAACCTGCTCACCGACCTGGCACCGGCGCTGGCCATCGCGGTCCGTCCGCCCGCGTCGGATCGCACCGACGACCTGCTTCGGGAAGGCCCGGACGCCTCGCTCGGTGAAACCCTCACCAGGGAGATCGGGCTGCGCGCCGCGTCCACCACGCTGGGCGCCACCGTCGGCTGGACGTTGGCCCGCTACACCGGCCGCCGCCAGCGGGCCGGCACGGTTGCACTGGTCTCGCTGGTCGGCACCCAGCTCGGCCAGACCATCCTGGCCGGCGGCACGAGCCCGATGGTCCTGGCGTCCACGGCGGCGTCGCTGGGGGTGCTGGTCGTGGTGGTGCAGACGCCCGGCGTCAGCCAGTTCTTCGGCTGCACCCCGCTGGGGCCGGTCGGTTGGACCATCGCCACCGGTTCCGCGCTCGGTGCGACCTTCGCCAACGGCGCGCTGACCAGGCTGGCGGAGCACCTGCCGCAGTCCCGGCCCGACGCACAGAGCCCGGCTGAGCAACCGACGTCCGGCGGCACCCGCCAGGACGAGCGTCATACCTGAGAGTCATATTTATACCTGAGAGTCATAATGCTCAACGCGGCGTCTGACCCCGCCGCAGTCGGCCCGCGGTCAGCGTCGGATTCTCCGCTTGTGCTTGGAACGGCTCGTGAAACCGGCGCCGCCCCAGACCGAGGCAGCAGGCCGCCGCCGCGAACGGGGCGGGCGGGGCGGAAACCAGCGTCCAAAGGGGATCCGGGAGAGCAGCAGGGGAATCGCCAGGACCAGTACCGCGAAACCGGCGGCGCCCAACACTCCTTGAAATCGACCACGATGCCCGCTGAGCTGGCCGAAGTCGGTGACGAAGTCGGTCGGGTCCGCGCGGTTGACCCAGATCGGCACCTGGTCGCCGGCTGATCGGCACACCTCGACGCAGGCGACCTCCTGCTCGTACGTCCGGCCGGACACCTCGTACCGGAAGTACATGGTCTGCGAGCTGCCACCGCGCTTCGTCACCTGGTCGTAGACGACCGCCCGCGCCGGCAGGCCTCGAACCCGAAGTTCGGTCCCCCAGTCGTCGAGCGCGGTCTGCGTGTGGAACGGCAGCCAGAGCAGCGCCCCACCGGCCACGACGAGCAGCACGCACCCGAGGGTCACCACGGCCGGAGACCGTCGCAACATGATCACGAGACGCACCCGGTCATGATGTCGCCCAGGTGCAACCCTTGGCCGCCGGTACCGCTGGCCATGGCCTGGCACAGTGACTCGGATGACCACCCGGACGCACTGGCAGACGTGGCATGAGCCGTACGCCGACGAAGACTCCCCGCTGTCGCGTCGACTGCGGCTGGTGCAGCAGCACATCGCCTCGTGGCTCGACCAGCGTTCCGAGCAGCGGTTGACCGTGGTGAGCGCGTGCGCGGGGCAGGGCCATGACCTGATCGGCGTCCTGGCCGCACGGCCCGACGCCCATCGGGTCCAGGCAACCCTTCTTGAGTACGACGCGGGCAATGTCGCCGCCGCCCGAGCCGCCGCCCGCCAGGCCGGGCTCTCGAACCTCGTGGTCGAGCAGACAGACGCTGGGCAGCTCTCGTCGTACGCCGGCGCGGTTCCGGCTGATCTGCTGCTCATGGTCGGTGTCTTCGGCAACGTCTCCGACATCGACGTACGGCGAACCGTTGCCGCCCTGCCCCAGTTGTGTGCGGAGGGCGCCACCGTGATCTGGACCAGGGCGCGGCGGGCACCGGACCTGACACCAGCCATCCGGTCGTGGCTCCGTGATGCCGGCTTCGCGGAGGAAGCGTTCCACGCTCCGGACGACGTGCTTTTCACCGTCGGCGTTCATCGCCTCGTTGGCGCACCGCAGCGAGTGAACGCCGCGGAAACGGTTTTCACGTTCCTGCACTGATCACGTCGCGATTCACCACCGCCCGCCTCTCAGGACTCCGCCCCAAGCAGCCGAACCAATGGCGCTTGGGGTCAAGCAGGGTAAACTAAGCGCTTAGCTAACCGGAGGAGGTTGCGCCATGTCGGCCGAGGCCGCGCACTACAACATGCATGATGCCAAGACCCACTTGTCGCGCATCATCGAACGGGTGGAACACGGCGAGGAGATCATCATCGACCGGGCCGGCACACCGGTGGCCAAGGTCGTGCCGCTGGTCCGGCGGGCCAACCGCACCGCGGTCGGATCCCTCGCCGGGCAACTGGACCTCTCCGGCGACTGGGACTCACCACAGACCAACGCCGAGATCGCCACCGACTTCGGCATCGGCGCATGACCCTGCTGCTGGACACCCACGTCGCGCTCTGGGCCATCACCGGCGACGCGACCCTTGGCACCGATTTCCTCGACCGACTACGCCACGATCCGGACATCTTCCTCTCCCCGGTCACCCTGTGGGAGATCACCATCAAACAGAGCACGGGGAAACTCGCCGGCCCCCCTGACCTCGCCGAGCGGATCAAAGACATGGGCTTCCGCGAACTACCGGTGACCCACGCCCACGCCATCGCCGCAGGCCGTCTGCCACCGCATCACCGCGATCCCTTCGACCGCATGTTGGTAGCCCAGGCGATCACCGAGAATCTGGCCCTCGCGTCCCGCGACGCGTCAATAGCGCTGTACGACGTGGACGTCCTGAAGGTCTGATCGAACTGCCCCGAGGGCGACTACTTCCCGACCGAACAGTGGTCCGACAAGCAGGTGAGATCAACCAAGGGAAAGTGCTGGTGGAGCCCAGGGGACTCGAACCCCTAACCCCTGCCTTGCAAAGATCAAGACTGCTGTCGGCCGGCGTCGGCCAGTGCGGCTGACCTGCTCGTCCCGTCGGCTTGCGTCCACTCATGACCGGCTCGGTCCGCCGGCTTGGCTGTACGGATGGCTGTACAGCTGACGCCTCTCTCCGGAATCCTGGTGCGTGGAAATCCCACCCTCGCACAGACGTTCTATCTGAGCTACCCTCGCGTATTCCTGCGGGACCCTCTGCCGCGCAACCCGCCGAACCGGAAGGCTTGAGTGTGAAATCTGGGGTGATAATATCACCGGCATGGCCACCGAAGCCGAGCGTGAGTTCATCCTGGCTGCCCTCGCACCCGTCTGCGAGCCTCTGCACGAGGCTCTCACCAAGGGCAGCGAGCGAGCTCTTGACCACTTCAAGCGCCACGACATGAGCGCCAAGGACTACGCGCCCTTCGTGGCGCACCTGACTCGCGGTCACGTCATCGACATCCTCAGTAACACGAGGCTGGGCGAGTGGCGGGTGGCTCGGCGGCGGCCTAACGGCCAGGCCCTCCTCCACAACGGGGCGATGAACCTTCGGCTCCTCCGTCCGAACCACGAGGGCGCCATCCCTGCTCCCGGGCCGAATCAGGCTCGGATCGACTACTACCGGAACCCGGACCGGACTCTGTTCGGGCCGGCTTCAAGCAAGTTGATCGGAATTTGGACCTTCGACGAGGAGATCGGACAGCCCGAGGTCCGGGTGGTTCGTCCGGTTGGGGCCTGGAAGAACGGCCAGAAGGCTAGGCTCGATCTGGACTTCATCCTGCCCGAGGACCCGGACGAGCTGAACAACCTGGAGTTCGTTCCCACCGACGAAGGGCTGACCCTGCCAATTGCGTTCGAGGAAGGGGATGGTGGAGGTGTCTACGGCTCTGGCGGGTGAGCGGATCCGCGCTGTTCGTCGACTGCTCGGCATTTCTCAAATCGAACTCGCCGAAGCGGCCGGCGTCAGCCAGTCCCTTATCTCGCAAGTTGAAAACGGCGTAAAGGAGGCGACAGATGACCTCCTTTACGCCGTTGCGTCTGCAACGAACACTCCGAAACTGTTCTTTGACATACTGCCACCGGAGATCCCGCTTGGTTCACTCCGTTTCAGGAAAGCTGCCAGCGCCAGAGTTGGTGACACCAAGCGCGTAAAGGCTCTTTTCGATGAGGCGTATCGAGTAGTTTCCTCGCTTTTTGCCGAGACACACTATCCGCTGCCTGATCTCCCCATTGCACAAGGGGACATTACCGCCGATGACATTGAGCGGTTAGCAAATGAGACTCGTGAAGCATTGCAGATCGGGGACGATGGTCCAATCCGGCACCTGACGCGGTCTTGTGAACGCGCAGGTATTGCGGTCGTCCCACTGACGTTGCCAGGAAGCCACGACGCATCGGATGAGATCGTCGGGCATTTTGGCATCTCGTTCTGGCCCAGCAGAGAAGAGCCTGCTCTAGTTGGATACTTTAGTAATGGGCCTGGGGATCGACTGCGCTACACCCTAGCTCATGAACTCGGGCATCTAGTTCTCCACACTCGACGTCGATCGGCAGCAGATCCAGAAGCCGAAGCGAATAGATTCGCCGGGGCGCTACTGATGCCCCAGGAGAGAGCCAAGACGGTTTTTGAATCTGGTCTGACACTGAAAGAGTACGCCCGGCTTAAGGCGCACTGGGGAATTGCAATCCAAGCGCTGGTCATGCGAGCCGCACACCTCGATCTCATTAGCGAAGAAAGAAAATCTTCTCTCTTCCGCCAGATCTCGGCCAGGGGTTGGCGGAAGCAAGAGCCGGTCATGGTTCACCCCGAGCAGCCGATGTTGGTCAATCATCTAATGGCGATCAAGTACGGGAATTCTGGGACTTACGCTAAGGCTTCCGAGAAACTTGCTTTGGGCGCGATGGTGCTGCGATCCCTAGCACCGAAGATGGCGGCGTAGCCGCGTTGAACGTTAAACGCTGCTAGAGCCCTCGTTGAGCAGCCGGGCCACGGTCACCAAAAGGCTGCAACACGGCCCGTCGGCAGAGGCCCGGCTGCTGCTCACGCCGAAGCTGCCATCCCGTCTGCCGCCGACCCACACACCGTGGTGCGGTCCAGGGCCAGGGCGACAAGGTGGAGCGCCCCACCGGACGAACGACCTTGTCGCCCTGGCCCTGGACTGCTCGGCTCTGCCTAAGTCGGTGGCTGGCGGGATGGCATCCCACCACCCACGAACCGCAACCATTCGGCAACTCCATCTCGGAGTCGTCTGGCCCCCGCCGGAGGCAACGCCCTTGTCGGCCGGCGCGCCGGCTGATGCCGGCGCTTGCGCCGCCAGCAGGCCGAGCGCGACCGGCGCGGCCCGCTTGCGGGCCGCCTTGATTCTGTAGAGGGCAATTCGGCAACGAGCTATGCCCAGCATCTGTCCTCCGTCGGCTGACGTGCGACAGTCGTCCGCCAACTGATCAGCGACGTCCGCGCGGATCGTGGCATGTAGTGCGTTCAGCCGAGGGTGGGCCGGCCCTCGGCGATCTGTTCTTCCACCGGCCGACCGGACCAGGACAGCCATGGGTCCGCGCCGGACTTGGGCACAACCACAGGCCCGTTGCCGGCCAACGCGTCGGAGATGCGGCCTGACTCGACGAAGGCGCGGGACTGGTAGCCCACGGACCACGCGGTCTCGTGCTCCCACGCACCGGTGACCACCCATTCACCGGTGCGGATCTCGTCAATGCGGTCAGCGAGGAAGGCAGATGCGATCTCGCGAGCCTCTTCATCGGTCATGCTCGCGACCCTAACGCCGGGACGACATGCAGGACCGAGCCAAGGCGCTGTCATCGGCTACTCCGTGCACTCACACTCCGCCGACCTAGCGCTAAGCCCTAACCCCCGTCGCACATCACCGGAGGAGATGTGTAGCGGATCAGTTGGCGGATCACAGCTACGCCCAGCATCGCCGGTACCATGGCGTACATAGAGTGCGGCTCACTATCCAGGAGGTTGCCCATGTTCGCGTTGGTAGTCCGTTTTGACCTCAAGGATGAGGATGCTGCGGCGGGCTTCGATCGGCTCGCGGCCGAGACGTTGCCCGGCATTCAGCAGGACGAGCCGGGCACGCTCGTGTACGCCACGCATCTGGTGGAAGGTGAGCCGTTGGCGCGTGTCTTCTACGAGGTCTATCGGGACCGTGCGGCCTTCGACGCGCACGAGCGTCAGCCTCACACCCTGCGGTTCCTGTCCGAGCGCGAGCAGTACTTGTCCGGCGTCCGGGTGGAGTTCTTGGACCCGCTCGGCAGCAAGGGCGTGAGTGGGTCATGAGTGACGGCACACCCTCGGAGCGGGCCGTCGGTCGACGGATCGCCTTCTACCGGCAACGTCGTGGGCTGTCACAGCGGGAGTTCGCCCGCCTGATTGATCGCTCGGAGACCTGGCTATCCCAGGTTGAGCGCGGCGTGCGGAAGATCGATCGAATGACGGTCCTTGAACGTCTCGCAGGCGTCTTGGAGGTGCCGCTTTCCGAGCTGGCCCCTGAGGCGCCGGTTGTCGCCGCCGCTCACGAGGAGCCACCCGCCGCGACCGAGCTGGGCCTTGCGCTCAGCTCCAGTCACGCCCTGGCGGCGGTGCTCGGCACCAGCCACGACCCGGCTGACGTTGATGAGTTGTCGGCCAGAGTCGCGGAAGCCTGGACGTACACGCACGCCTCCGAGTTCAGCCAGGTGGGTGCGATGTTGGTGGCCCTGCTGCCGGACCTGGAAACTGCGGCACGGACGACGGAGGGTGAGGCGCAGCGGGCAGTGTTTGCGGCTCTCGCGCGGGCCTACCACGCCTGTGCTGCCGTGCTCGCCAGGATGTCCGAGCCGGGCGCGGCTTGGGTGGCCGCCGACCGGGCGATCAGTGCCGCCGAGCGATCCGGGGACACGCTACTCATGGCAGAGGGAGCGTTTCGCCTGACGCTGGTGTTCCAGGCTGCTCGGAGGCTCGATCGCGCACAGCAGACAGCCGCCACAGCAGCGGCCGCCCTGGAGGATCGGGCGGAGGCGGACGAGCCGGAAGCGCTCTCGATCTGGGGTGCTCTGCACCTGCAGCTAGCCGTGGTGGCTGCCCGGCGGAACGACGCGGAAGCGGCTTACGAAGAGCTCGCGATTGCCGGTCGGGCAGCGCAACGGCTTGGCGAGGACCGGAACGACTACAACACCGAGTTCGGCCCAACCAACGTCGCACTTCACGAAGTTGCGGTGGCGGTCGAGTTGGGGGACGCGGGTCGCGCGCTGCGTGGCGCTGCAAACGTGGATCCGTCCAGCCTCTCGCCTGAGCGACAGGGCCGCTTCCTTATCGACGTGGCTCGCGCTCATTCTCAGCGACGGAACGTGCCCGGTGTGGTCGAGGCGCTTTCACGCGCAGTCGAGGTAGCACCGGAGCAAGCACCCGCTCACCCACTAGTGCAACGGCTCATGACGGACATGCTGCGGTCGGATCTGGCCGATGAGCCGGGCCTCCGTGAGCTTGCGGACCGGCTTGGCCTGAGCTAGTCCAACGTCCACGCAGGACGGCCCTCCGCTGCAACCCAATCGCCCGCCACCAACCCTCTCCGGTTGGTGGCGGGCGATTTCCATGCGCAGTAGTCAATCTCTAGCACTTTAAGTGTTGCCTAGTACTAAAAGTGCGGCTAGCGTGATGCCATGCGGCGCGAGCCGCACTCAAACCGCCAGAGCCGGCCGAAGGCCAGCGGCAGACGACAGGAGTCGACAGTGGCAGTCCCCAACTCGATCAAGGTTCCGGTTCCGTTCGATTACGTCTTCCCGCAGGGTGCGCTGTGCCTGGGCGTGGAGCCGATGACGGACTTCGACAAGCGCGGCCAGGGCGACGACCAGGCCCGCGACAAGGACACCGGCGAGCGGCTGTGGGTGGTCAAGGTCCTGGACCTGGACCCGGAGGCCGGGAAGTTCGGCGGAACCAAGGAAGTCAAGGTGAAGATCGCCGCCCCGGTCCAGCCGGTCCCGCCGGCGTCGAAGATCCCCGGCTACCCGCCGGCGGTCACCTTCACCGACGTGACGCTGACGCCGTACGTCGACAGCCAGCGGTGCAAGGGCTCGGGGAAGTGCCGGGCGCGTCAGGCGTGGTCGATCCGCGCGGGCGCCATGACCGAGCCCACCGCCACCGCGACGAAGCAGGCGGCCTGACCAGACCTAAACGCGCGGGGCGGGCCTCTTCCGCCAAGTCGACTCCCGCCCCGCGTCTCACCCGATCACCTTGGAAGGAGCTGGGCTGATGCCCACGCTAGCTGACGCTGCCCGCATCGTCGGGAACCCGCGCCCCGCCCCCCACCGTCGCACTCACCGCCGCACGGTGATGCGCCTCGCTGGCCCTGGTATCCGGGCCGCCCGCGAGGTCTACACCACCGTCCCCGCCGACGCGGTCCGCGTGGCCGCGCTAGTGGAGATCGCCGCCGCCGCTGCCGCTCTGGCCCGCACAGTGGTCAAGCTGCGCCACCTCGACCCGGACCTGATCGCCCCGCACGTCTCCGACCGCGTCGACCTGCGCGCGGTCCTCGGCCGGGGCCGGTGGCTGCCGACCATGACCCGCCACGTCCCCGCCCCGGAATCCGGACCCGTGAACCTGGCCGCGCTGCTGCCGGCCCGTCCGCCGGTGCGTCGTCGGGTGGTGCGCCGTGGTCCCGGTACGCCGGGGCAGGCCGCCCTGTTCGCCGCCGCCGCGACGGTCGGGGAGGGCTGAGCAATGCCGCTGGTCAACGTGATCCGGGGTGACCGGATCGAGGGCGCTCCGATCAACGTCCGGACCCCGTTCGTGCGCATTCCGATGTGGCTGGCCCTGACCTGGTGGACGCTCAAGGCGTTGGCCCGGCTGGTCTTCGTGGCGGTGCGGTTCTGGTACGTCACCGCCCCGGCGGTGTTCTTCGCCTGGCTCTACGGCCGGTTCGGCTGGGCCGGTCCGGTCGGGTTCGTCGCCCTGGTCGCCTCCGCCGCCACCGGTTGGGCGTTTGGGCATCGGCCGTCGTTCCTGCGCTTCGGGTGGTGGCCGGTCCTGTCCTGCTACCGCCGGATGCTCTACCGCCGTAAGTGGATGGCGGCGATGGTGACCGCCAAGCTCGCCGTCTCCTTCGACGGGCACACCGTGCTGCCGGTGCTGCGTCGGGTGCGCTCCGGCGGTGGTGTTGACGTGGTGGCCGTGCGGATGGTGACCGGGCAGATCCCCGACGACTTCGCCCGCGTCGCCGAACGCCTCGCCCACACCTTCGGCGTCCGGCAGGTCAAGGCCGCGCCCGGCCCGCGTTCCGATGTGGTGCTGCTTCACCTGTTCCGCGGTGACCCCCTCGCCAAGCTCGTCCGTCCGATGCCGGTGCCGGCGGTTCCCGAGTTCACCGCCCTGCCGGTGGGCAAGCGCGAGGATGGCGACTGCTACGAGCTGCGCCTGTTCGGCACACAGGTCCTCGTCGTGGGCGCCACGGGTTCGGGCAAGGGTTCGGTGATCTGGTCCGTGGTCCGCTCCCTCGCCGCCGGGGTCACCTCCGGGCTGGTGCAGATCTGGGGCCTGGACCCGAAAGGCGGCATGGAACTCGGCATGGGTGCGCCGATGTTCACCCGGTTCGCCCGCAAGGACTACGCGGCGATGTGTGAGCTGATCGAGGAAGCCGCTTCGGTCGCCAAGGACCGGGCTGCGAAGCTCTACGGCCGTACCCGCCAGCACACGCCGACGCCGGATGAGCCGCTGATCGTCCTGGTGATCGATGAGCTGGCGAACCTGACCGCCTACCTCACCGACCGGCAACTCAAGGACCGGATCAAAGCCGCGTTGTCGATTCTGCTCAGCCAGGGGCGGGCGGTCGGTGTGCACGTGGTCGCCGCGATTCAGGACCCCCGCAAGGAGGTGCTGCCGTTCCGGGATTTGTTCCCGACCCGCATCGGCCTGCGACTCGCTGAGGCTGCTCAAGTGGACCTGGTGCTGGGTGAGGGGATGCGCGATCGCGGGGCGTTGTGCGATCGCATTCCGCAGTCCCTGCCCGGCGTGGGCTTCGTGGTTATCGACGGTGACCCCACTCCGATGCGGGTCCGCTTCTCCTACCTGTCCGATGACGAGATCCGCGACATGGCCCAGACCTACGGCCGGCTTCGCGTGATCGACGGCGAGATCCTGGACGGTGCCGCATGAAGCCCCACCCCACGGCCACGCGCGCCGACCGCGCTGAGGGCCTGGTCCTCGTCGTCATCCTGCTCATCGTCGCCGGCTTCGCGGGCGCCGCATCGTTCACCCACGTCAAGGACTGGACCCTCGACAACAGCCCGGCCGGCACGGGCGAGTGGTTCGGCTGGGCCAACGCCGTCATTTCCGAACTCATCCCCGCCGCCGCACTGCTCACCATCCGCCGCCGACGCCGCAGCGGCGGGCCGATCGGCTACCCGATGTTCCTGCTCGTCGCGGCCGTCGCCCTGTCCCTGGCCGCGCAGCTCGCCGTGGCCAAGCCGGGCCTGTCCGGGTGGCTGCTGTCCGCCGTCCCGGCGCTGGCGTTCATCGGCCTGTCCAAGCTCGTCCTGTCCACCGCCCCGCCCTCCGCCGACCCCGCGTCGGCCCGCCCGGTCGAGCAGCCCGCCCCGGCCCGCCCGGTCGAGCAGCCCACCGCGCCGGATCCTGCGCCGGCCGTGGCTGAGCCCGTCGCCCTGGTCCCCGTCGAGCCGACCAACCCGGCACCGGTCGTTCCGGTGGCTCCGGCTGCCTTCGTTCGCCGCAATGGTGTTCCGCTGATGGGAGAGGTGACCCGATGACTGACGCACTCCTGTCCGGCCTACTTCTCGTCGCCTTCCTTGCCCTGCTCGCCTGGGATCAGTACCGGCTCTACGTCGCCCGCTACGAACTGGCAGCCCTGCAACGGGCCACCCTCCGCGACCCGCTGACCGGCCTGGCGAACCGGGCGGGCCTCGCCGCTGGCTGGGAACAGCTCGCGCCACTGCGCCCGTGGGTGGTCGTGGTCGACCTGGACGGCTTCAAGCCGGTCAACGACACCCACGGCCACGCCGCCGGGGACCTGGTCCTCACCGCCGTCGCCTCCCGCCTGCGCACCATCCACGGCGTGCCCGCCCGCCTCGGTGGGGACGAGTTCGCCGCACTCCTGCTCGACCCGAACCCGGCCACTGCCGCGCGGCAGCTCGCCTCCGCGATCGCCACCCCCGTCCGGCTCCCGTCCGGGGTGTCGGTGTCGGTGACCGCGAGCATCGGCCTCGCACCCGCCAGTCCGGTCGGCCTCGCCGCCGCTCTCGCTGACGCTGACGCGGCCATGTACCGGGCCAAGACCACCCGGGCCGGCGTGGTGGCGTTCGACCCGCTGCGCGATGACCACGCCACCACTGACCCCCGCCCCGTCGTGCGTGTCCGCGACCTCAGCCCGACGCTGGGGGTGGGCCGATGACCATCACCCCGACGCTGCCCGGCCTCGAACCCGCCACCGTGGTGGAGCCGAGGCCGGGCTCCCGGGCCGCCCGGATGCTCATGCCCCGATCCGTCGACGTGGTCAAGGACCTCGCCGCCGACTACGGCGTCTGCACCCGCCCCGTGAGCCTGCGCCGCACTGACCTCGACTCCGGGCAGACCGAAGTCATCGACATGCCCTGCGGCGCCACCCAAGAGGCCAAGTGCCCCGCCTGCGCCACCCGCGCCCGCCGGCTACGCCAGCAGCAGATCCGCGAGGGCTGGCACCGCGACGACGAACCCGACCCCGGCCCGCAACCCGCCACCGACGCGCAACGCGGCCTGATCGTCGCCCGCGCGCACCTCGAATTCGCCCGCGACGAAGCGGCCCGCGTCTCTCAGTGGGATCAGGTCGCGGACCTGGACGACGCGATCGCCGAACTGGAATCACAGATCACCACCGAAGGCATGCGCGGTCGCCCCGCCCCGCCCCACGGCGGTGACGACCAGGAGGACGGCGACGGCAAGCGGCGGGTCCGGTCGACCAAACGGCGACAGGATGCCCCGGACCTGCCCCGCCTCCCGGTGGAGAACCGGACGGTCGGGCGGACCTTCGACGGGCGCGGCGGGCAGGTGTTCCGGCCGTCAATGTTCCTGACCCTCACCCTCGGCTCCTACGGCCGGGTCCACTCCGACGGCACCCCCGTCGACCCGGACAGCTACGACTACCGGCGGGCCGCCTGGGATGCCGTGCACTTCCCCCGGCTGCTCGATCGGTTCTGGCAGAACCTGCGCCGCGCGGTCGGCTGGAACGTCCAATACGCCGGTGCCGTCGAGCCACAACGCCGGCTCGCCCCTCACGCGCACTTCGCCATCCGGGGCACCATCCCCCGCGCTCTCGTGCGGCAGGTCGCCGCCGCCACGTACCACCAGGTGTGGTGGCCGTCCGTCGATCAGCGGGTCTACGAACCGGGCCGGGCGCCGCAGTGGAGCGCCGACGCTGGCGGCTACACCGACCCGACCACCGGCCGGTTGTTGCCGTCGTGGGATGACGCCCTGGACCTGGTCGACGCCGACCCTGACGCCGAACCTGTGCACGTCGCCCGCTTCGGTGCCCAGGTCGACGCCAAAGGCGTGCTCGCTGGGACCAAGGACGCCGATCGGTGCGTCGGCTACATCACCAAGTACCTCACCAAACAGGCTGCCGACTGCCACGACGTGACCACCGGCCGGCAACGGTCGCACCTGGAACGGCTCTGGCAAGAGCTGCGGCACACGCCGTGCTCGGAGCGGTGCGCCAACTGGCTGCTCTACGGCGTCCAACCCAAGAAGGCCAAGCAGGGCCTGCGACCCGGCAACTGCAAGAACAAGGTCCACAAGCGGGAAACCCTCGGCATCGGCGGCCGACGCGTCCTCATCTCCCGCCAATGGTCCGGCAAGACACTCACCGACCACCGCGCCGACCGCCGCGACTGGGTGAAAGCCCTTCTGGGCGTCACCACCGACGCCAACACCGCGCCGGCCGGTGGCGAGCAACGGCATGCGTGGGAACTCGCCAAGCCAACCGACCCTGACGTTGCGCCGCTCGGGCATCGGGTCCTGCGGGCGATCTCCGAGCGCATCCAATGGCGCGTCCAACTCGACGCCGCAAGACGCGCGACCGACCCACCCGACGTTTCGGCAATCACCTCACATCACTCCGCAGAGCAGGAAGGGACCGGAGCATGAGCGAGAAGAAGAGCGTCCGCCCGGCTGAGGCTGCGGCCCTGCTCGGCGTCTGTCGGGACACCGTGTACGTCCTGATGCGATCGGGTCGACTGCGTTCGATCAAGGCGGGTCGTGCTCGGTTGATTCCGCTGTCCGCGCTGGATGAGTTCTTGGCGGCGGATGAGGAATTCGCGGCATGACGGGCCGGCGGCGGCGTTCTCACGGTGAGGGCTCCGTGTACGAACAGCGGCCGGGCGTGTGGGCTGCGGTGGTCGACCTCGGTTGGATCGACGGGAAGCGGAAGCGGAAGTACGTCTACGCCAAGAGCGAGGCTGAGGCGGTCCGGAAGCGGGACGAGCTGCGGCGCCAACTTCAGCTCGGCGTCGACCTCTCCGCGCAGCCTCGGACCCTCGAAGCCTGGTTGACCGAGTGGCTGCGGGACGTGAAGGCACACGACGGCACCCGGCCGTCAACGCTGGTGCGCTACCGCCTGGCCGTGAGCAAGCACCTCGTGCCGGGCCTGGGCCGGGTGAAGCTCGACCGGCTGACGCCTCGCGATGTGCAGCGGTTCCTTAGCGGGCTGCGCGGGAAGCTGGCGCCGGCCAGCATCATCAAGGTGCACGCCGTGCTGCGCGTCGCCCTGGCCGACGCTGAGCGGATGGACTTGATCCCGCGCAACGTCGCCAAGGCCGCCAAGCCACCGGCCCTCGGCAGAACCGAGCGGCGCGCTCTGACCCCCGAGGAAGCCAAGACCCTGCTCTCGGTGCTGACCGGGGACCGGCTGGAATCGCTGTTCGTCCTGGCGCTCGCGACCGGGCTGCGGCGAGCTGAACTGCTGGGCCTGCGGTGGTCGGATATCGACCTGCCGGGAAGGGCGCTGTTCGTTCGGCAGACGCTCCAGCGAACGGATCGCGGGTTGGAGTTCGTGCCACCGAAGACGCACCGATCGGCCCGTCCGCTGCCGCTGTCGGCTCTGGCCGTTCGGGCGTTGGAGGCACAGCGTGTGCGCCAGGCCAAGGAACGGCTCGCGGCCGGGGAGGTGTGGTCGGATCTGGGCCTGGTCTTCGCCAGCACCATCGGCACCGCGATGGAGCCACGGAACGTCAACCGGCGCTTCGAGCAGCTCCGCGCGGCGGCCGGACTGGACTGGCTGCACCTGCACGACCTGCGGCACGCCTTCGCCACGTTCCTGCTCGACCAGGGCGAGGAGCTGCGGACGGTAATGGAGCTGCTCGGGCACTCCACGATCCGGATGACGGCCGACACCTACGGCCACGTTCTGCCGGCCCGGGCTCGTCAGGCTGCCTCGGCCATTGACCGAATTCTCGGCCAGGAGGGATTGGCGTGAGCGGCTTGGCTGTACGAATGGCTGTACTCGGACCGAGATCAACCAAGGAGAGTGCTGGTGGAGCCCAGGGGACTCGAACCCCTAACCCCTGCCTTGCAAAGGCAGTGCTCTGCCAGTTGAGCTAGGGCCCCGTGCGCGCCGTGCCGAACGGGCCGGTCTTCAGCGCAGGTCGGGCGAGGTGGTCGCCTCGTGCCAGAGAGCGCGCTCGTCGTTGGCGGCCTTGACCTTGTTGAAAACGACGGCGGCCACGCCGACGACGCCAGCCAGGATCAGCAGCTTCTTGAACATGGGGCGACCCCTCGCGCTCAACTACCGTCGGACGACATGCGGTGGGGCTAGATGGAATCGAACCATCGACCTCAGAGTTATCAGCTCTGCGCTCTAACCGACTGAGCTATAGCCCCGCGTTGCGACGAGCAAGATTAACCCATCCGCTCTGCTGGCCCCAAATCGGGGTCCGAGCCTGCGAGCCGGGCCCGTCGCCGCCTGCAAAACCTACCCGAGTACGGGACGCCGGG
The DNA here is from genome assembly GCF_042658605.1 of Micromonospora vulcania. Lineage (NCBI taxonomy): Bacteria > Bacillati > Actinomycetota > Actinomycetes > Micromonosporales > Micromonosporaceae > Micromonospora > Micromonospora vulcania. The sequence continues at coordinate 142,227 of NZ_JBHSQS010000011.1, forward strand.
GCGACCGCTTTACGCGGTGCCCCGGCGCTCCGATCGCTCAGTCCCGCTCGGCGAGGGTCAGCTCGATCCCGCCGACCAGGTCGGCGCAGACGTTGTAGACGAACGCTCCCAGCGTGGCCAGCGCGGTGAACAGCACCACGTTGACCAGGCCGATCAGCGCCGAGCTGAGGATCACGCCCTTGGCGGTGATCTGGAAGCCGTTGGTGCTCTGTCCACCGCCGGCGTTGACCAGGTCACTCAGGCTGTCGTTGACGCTCTGGAACACGCCCATCGCGTCCAACGCCAGGTAGAGCACCGACGTGGCGACCACCACGACGATGAAGAGCACCACCGAGACGGCGAACGCGAACTTCATCACGGACCAGGGGTCGATCCGCTTCAGGTTCAGACGGGCCCGGCGCGGCCCGCGGGACGCGGCCGAGCTGACCGAGGTACGCGCGGCGCGTACCGCGTCACCGACCCGCGCCGCCCCGACGGCGGACGCGTTGCCGATCCCCGGGGGCAGGCCACCCCCGCTGGCCGGACGACCGGCAGCGGGGGTACGCGCCGGATCCGGCTGCGGCTGGGTCATGCCGGGCGTGATCCGGGGCTGGGTGCCGGTGCTCCCGGGGGACGTCGCCTGACCGGCCCGAGCGCTGATCGGCTGGGTCGTTGTCGGACGGGCCGCCGGGGTCGGTGCCGCCGCCGGGGGTGTACCGGTGGACGTCGGCGCCTCGGCAGCCGGCGCCTCGGTCTTCTCGCCCGACCCGCTGTCCCCGCTGGGCTCTTCCGGCGGGGGTGTCATGCCGGGAGCCCTGGTGAATTTCGGGGCAGGCGCATCGGCGGGAACCGTTGCCCGGCCCACGGCCGCGCGGCCGGTCGCTGGTGTGCCGCCCTTGGCGGCCTCCTCGTCGACCGGGTTGGCCGAGGTCCCCGTGTTCCCCGACTTCGCCTGTGTCTCCGTCATTCAACTAGTCCTGTTCGTCAGGCTCGTCGGCATTGCGAGCAATCGCCACGATAGTCACGCCGTCCGGGAGGTCCATCAGCTTGACCCCCATTGTGTTCCGGTCACGCGTACGGCGTACAGGCTTCACCGGAGTCCGGATGACACCACCGTTGCTGGTGATGGCGAACAGTTCGTCGTCCGGGTCGATCACCACGGCACCGACCAGACCACCGCGTCGTTCGGTGATCTTCGCAGTCAGCACACCTTTACCTCCCCGGCCCTGCACCGGGTATTCCTCGATCGGAGTACGTTTCGCGTATCCACCGTTGGTCGCCACCAGAACGTCCAGACCCTCCCGGACGACCTCCATGGCGAGCAGGACGTCATCGTCCGTGAACCGCATGCCGATCACACCCGAGGTGGCCCGGCCCATCGGCCGCAGCGCCTCGTCCGAGGCGTTGAAGCGGATCGCCTGTGCCTTCTTGGAGACCAGCAGCAGGTCGTCCTCCGGCGCAGCCAACGCAGCACCGACCAGCTCGTCCTCATCGCGCAGGTTGATCGCGATGATTCCGCCGGAACGGTTGGAGTCGAACTCCTCGAGCCGCGTCTTCTTCACCAGGCCGTTCTTCGTGGCCAGTACCAGATAGGGGGCTACCTGGTAGTTCGGGATTTCGATGATCTGCGCGATCTGCTCGTCGGGCAGGAAGGCGAGCAGGTTGGCCACGTGCTGGCCCTTGGCTACCCTACTGGCCTCCGGCAACTCGTACGCCTTGGCCCGGTACACACGGCCCTTGTTCGTGAAGAACAGGATCCAGTCGTGGGTCGAGCAGACGAAGAAGTGGCTGACGATATCGTCCTGCCGCAGTGTGGCGCCACTGACGCCCTTGCCGCCGCGCCGCTGGGACCGGTACAGGTCGACCTTGGTCCGCTTGGCGTACCCCGTCCGGGTGATCGTGACGACCACGTCCTCCCGGGCGATGAGGTCCTCCATCGAGACCTCGCCGTCGAACGGGATGATCTGCGTCCGCCGGTCGTCGCCCCACTTGGCGACGATCTCGCCCAGTTCCTCGGAGACGATCCGCCGCTGCCGCTCCGGCTTGGCGAGGATGTCCTTGAGGTCGGCGATCTCGAGCTCCAGCTTGGCGAGATCGTCCACGATCCGCTGCCGCTCCAGAGCGGCCAGCCGGCGCAGCTGCATGTCCAGGATCGCGGTCGCCTGGATCTCGTCGATCTCCAGCAGCCGGATCAGGCCCTGCCGGGCGTCCTCGACGGTCGGCGACCGCCGGATGAGGGCGATCACCTCGTCCAGTGCGTCCAGCGCCTTACCCAGACCGCGCAGGATGTGCGCCCGCTCCTCGGCCTTGCGGAGCCGGAACGCGGTCCGCCGCCGGATCACGTCGATCTGGTGCTCGACGTAGTAGCGGATGAACTGCGCCAGGTTGAGCGTGCGCGGAACCCCGTCGACCAGGGCCAGCATGTTGGCGCCGAAGGTCTCCTGGAGCTGGGTGTGCTTGTAGAGGTTGTTCAGCACCACCTTGGCGACCGCGTCGCGCTTGAGGACCAGCACGATCCGCATGCCGGTACGCCCGGAGGACTCGTCGCGGATGTCGGCGATTCCGGCGAGCTTGCCTTCCTTGATCAGCTCGGCGATCCGCTCGGCCAGGTTGTCCGGGTTGACCTGGTAGGGCAGCTCGCTGACCACCAGGCAGGGCCGGCCACGCTTGTCCTCCTCGACCTCCACCACGGCCCGCATCCGGATCGAACCACGACCCGTGCGGTACGCGTCCTGGATCGCCGTGGTGCCGACGATCAGGCCGTGGGTCGGGAAGTCCGGACCCTTGACGATGCCCAGCAGGGCTTCGAGGGTGGTCTCCTCGTCCTCGTCCGGGTTCTCCAGGCACCACTGCACCGCCGCGCCGATCTCCCGCAGGTTGTGCGGGGGGATCTTGGTGGCCATGCCGACCGCGATGCCCTCGGAGCCGTTCACCAGCAGGTTCGGGATCCGCGACGGCAGGATGGTGGGCTCCTTGGCCCGGCCGTCGTAGTTGTCCTGCAGGTCGACGGTGTCCTCGTCGATGTCCCGCAGCATCTCCATCGCCAGCGGGTCGAGCTTGCACTCGGTGTATCGCATGGCGGCGGCCGGGTCGTTGCCCGGCGAGCCAAAGTTGCCGTTGCCGTCGACCAGCGGGTACCGCAGCGACCAGGGCTGCGCCATCCGGACCAGCGCGTCATAGATCGCCGAGTCGCCGTGCGGGTGGAACTGACCCATCACGTCGCCGACGACCCGGGAGCACTTCACGTAGCCGCGGTCCGGCCGGTAGCCGGAGTCGAACATCGCGTAGAGGATCTTGCGGTGGACCGGCTTGAGCCCGTCCCGGACGTCCGGCAGCGCTCGACCGACGATGACGCTCATCGCGTAGTCGAGGTAGGAGCGCTGCATCTCCACCTCGAGCCCGACCGGTTCGATCCGGTCGTGCGCGACCACGGCGGCGATGGCCTCGGCGGGGACCTCGGGCTCGTTCGGTGTGGACTCGGGGGAATCGGTCACTGTTTACCCTTATCAGACTCAGAGTCGTTTTCGTGCTGTGGATAACGGCTGTGGATACCGGCCAAGCTGTGGATAACTCTGTGGATCGGCGGGTCGGCCCGGGGATTCCCGGCCGACCCGCCGTGCTCCGTCAGATGTCCAGGAACCGGACGTCCTTGGCGTTGCGCTGGATGAACGACCGGCGGGCTTCGACGTCCTCACCCATCAGCACGCTGAACAACTCGTCGGCGGTCGCCGCGTCGTCGAGCGTGACCTGACGCAAGGTACGCGTCGCCGGGTTCATCGTGGTTTCCCACAGCTCGGGATAGTTCATCTCGCCGAGGCCCTTGAAGCGCTGGATGTCGTCCGGCTTGGCGTTCGGCTTCTTCTGCTGGCGCAGCGCGATCAACCCGTCCCGCTCACGGTCGGAGTACGCGTACTGCGCGTCGTCGCCCTTCTTGTTCCACTTGATCTTGTAGAGCGGCGGGGCGGCCAGGTAGACGTGGCCCAGCTCGACCAGCGGACGCATGAAGCGGAACAGCAGGGTGAGCAGCAGCGTCTGGATGTGCTGGCCGTCGACGTCCGCGTCGGCCATCAGCACCACCTTGTGGTACCGCAGCTTCTCCATGTCGAAGTCGTCGTGGATGCCGGTGCCCAGCGCCGTGATGAGCGCCTGGACCTCGTTGTTCTTCAGCACCCGGTCGATCCGGGCCTTCTCCACGTTGAGGATCTTGCCGCGGATCGGCAGGATCGCCTGGGTCCGTGGGTCCCGGCCCTGCTTGGCCGAACCACCGGCCGAGTCGCCCTCGACGATGAACACCTCGGACTCACGCGGGTCGGTGGACTGGCAGTCGGCCAGCTTGCCCGGCATCGAGCCGGACTCCAGCAGCGACTTGCGCCGGGCCAGCTTGCGCGCCTGCTGCGCGGCGATCCGGGCTCGGGCCGCCTGCGACGCCTTGGTGATGATCATTTTGGCTTCGGCCGGGTTGCGGTCGAACCAGTCGACCAGCCACTCGTTGCAGACCCGCTGCACGAAACTCTTCACCGGGGTGTTGCCGAGCTTGGTCTTGGTCTGGCCCTCGAACTGCGGGTTGGCAAGCTTGACCGAGATGATCGCCGCGAGCCCTTCCCGGATGTCCTCGCCGGAGAGCTTCTCGTCGCCCTTGAGCAGCTTCTTGTCGGTGCCGTACCGGTTGACCACGCTGGTCAGCGCGGACCGGAAGCCCTCCTCGTGCGTGCCGCCCTCGTGGGTGTTGATCGTGTTGGCGAAGGTGTAGACCGACTCGCCGTACGACTCGTTCCACTGCATGGCGATCTCGACCGACATGCCCTCCTCCTCGGCACCGAACTCGACCACCGTCTTGTGGATCGGGTTCTTGGAGGCGTTGAGGTGCCGGACGAAGTCGGCGATGCCGCCCTTGTAGCAGAAGGTGACCTCGCGCTGCCGGCCGTCCTCCTCCTCGGCGACCCGCTGGTCGAGCAGGTGGATGGAGAGGCCGCGGTTGAGGAAGGCCATCTCCTGGAGGCGCCGGTAGATGGTCTGGAAGTCGAAGTCGACGGTCTCGAAGACGTCCGGGTCGGGCCAGAAGGAGACCGCCGAACCGGTGCGGTCGGTGGCCTCGCCCTTCTCCAGCGTGCCCGGCTTGGAGTTGTGGTACTGCTGCCGCCACACGAAGCCGGACTTGTGGATCTCCACGGCCATCCGGGTGGAGAGCGCGTTGACCACCGAGACACCGACGCCGTGCAGACCGCCGGAGACCGCGTACGCCTTGCCGTCGAACTTGCCGCCGGCGTGCAGTACGGTCAGCGCGACCTCGACACCCGGCTTCTTGAGCTTCGGGTGCAGGTCGACCGGGAAGCCACGGCCGTTGTCGGTGACCTCGACCCCGCCGTCCGCGAGCAGCACCACGTCGATGGTGTCGCAGTAACCGGCCAGCGCCTCGTCGACAGCGTTGTCGACGACCTCCCAGACGAGGTGGTGCAGACCACGCTCACCGGTGGACCCGATGTACATACCGGGCCGCTTGCGGACCGCCTCCAGCCCTTCGAGAACGGTGATCGACCCTGCGCCGTACTCCTGCTTGTCCTGCGCTGCCACCCTCGGCCACTTTCTCGCGTCGTCCACGCCGGGAGGGCGCGTCGGGCGCGGGTTCGGCGGACAGGACGCGACGTCGGCGCGCGGACCGGTGCCGGAGACCTCCGAACAGCGGGTCGAACGCGCCGGTCGCCGCGGTTGCCCGCGGATCGCGATCGGCTAGACCCGACGTGGAGAATGATCCTGGGGCCACCGGCCCCCGTCCCTCGCTCCGCACCGGGTCTTCGTCTCGCTGTCAATCCTACTGTGCGCGGAGGACAGATCCACCACTCGGCACCTTCAACGAGGCGGCTGAGACCGCCATAGCCGGCAGAACCCCGTTGCCCACGACTCCCCCCACACGCCGGGCTCCGATCGCACGCGCCGCCGCCCGACGGGTTGACCCGCGCCCGGGCGGGTCGGGGGTCGCGGCCGGGCGGCGGTTGCCGTACGTTAGCGGCGCCCCGGAAGCGGCCTTGATCTTTGTCGGCCAAAACCGGACGATCGACCCGATCGAACCGACACGTGCTCTTTAAGAGGTGACAGATGGGGCTGGACAACGTCGCGGTGCACTGGCCGCGGACCGGCCGCTTCTACGACCCGGTCGCGCCGGCCGAGTTCGTTGACTTCGGCGAGATCGTCGATCTGCCGCGAATCTCGGCGCCGACCGCGGCGCTGGCCGAGATGATCGCGAAGACCGGCACCGTCCGGGCGACCGCGTACACCGAGCTGGTGGATCTTCTCCTCGGCCTCGAAGGTGTGTTGTACGCCACAGACGCCGCCGCCGAGGACGAGGACCCGGTGATCGACCCGGACGGCTGCGCCTGGGTCGCGGGCGGCATCGAACGGTTCGTGGCTGCTCATCGCCCGCAGAGCGAGGCGGTGACCTTCGAGTCGGTGAGCGAGGTACTGCGCTCGCTGCTCGGCGACGGTCGGTTGGCCGAGCAGCAGCTGCGCTGGCTGGACAGCCGGCTGGACGCGCTACGCGACGAGAGTGGCGATCCGCCGCAGTGGAACTTCACCTGCGCCGAGTTGGGCGTGCTGGCGGCGTTCTACCGGCGTTGCGCCGAGCGCGGCTTCGCCATCTACGCCGACGCCTGACCGGCGGTAGCGGGGTCCGGGGCGAGCTGGCCGCCGTCGCCGGGTCGGTTCGCCGCGGCGATCACCCGGGTGAGCACGGTGTGCAGGTGTTGCAGGTCCTGGACCGGTAGCCCGAGCCGCTGCACGATCGCGGCGGGGATCTTCTCCGCCTGCCCGCGTAGGGCAGCCCCGCTCGCGGTGCAGTGCCGACCGGCGGAGCTGAGGCACCCCGCTCAGCCGTAGGTGTCCCGTGGCCCCCGGCCACGTACCCGACGCGGCCCCTTCGACCAGGACGGCGCGGCCGGGCCGTGAATGTGCAGCTTGCGCACCACGTTGTGACCGACCTCCCGGCCGATCTGCTGGAGCAGCGAACCGGCGAGCAGCCGTAGCTGGGTGGCCCACGCCGTCGAGCGGGCCTCCACGGTCAGCTCGCCGTTCTCCAGCTTGACCGGCCGGCTGTGCTGGGCCACCTCCGCACCGACCACCCGCTCCCAGGCACCGAACACGGTGGCCTCGGCGGCCGGTTGCTGCCAGCCGCGCGCCTTCATCAGCCGGTTGAGTACGGCCCCGAGCGGCTGCGGGTCGCGCGGGTCGGGGCCCGGGCCGGAGTAACCGCGCAGCCGCCGCCCCGAGCCGCCGGCACCGTCGCCACTCCCGCCACCGCCAGGGGTACGCCGGGTGCGCGCCGCCGCCTGCCGCCGGGACAGCGCCGCGTCGAGCACCGCCCGCGCCAACTCCGGGCCGGTCGCCGCGCCCGGCTCGCCGCCGCTCGCGGACGGCTCCGATCCTGCGGTACGCGCTGGCGAGGCATCGCCGGCGCCGCTCTTGCCTCTGCCCCGCCCAGGGTCGCTTCGGTTGGTTCGTGGCTCATCCGACACGGCGTACCGTCCCCTCGCCGACCTGGTAGCGGGTGCCGCGCAGGGCGGCCGGAACGTCGTCGTCCACCGCGCAGGTGACCAGCAGCTGGCTCGCGCCGCCGACCAGCTCCGCCAGCCGCTCGCGGCGCCCGGTGTCCAGCTCCGCGAAGACGTCGTCCAGCACCAGCACCGGTTCGATGCCGTCCGCGCGTAGCAGGTCGTACCCGGCCAGGCGCAGTGCGAGCGCGAACGACCAGGACTCACCGTGGCTGGCGTACCCCTTGGCGGGCAGCGGGCCGAGAGTCAGCGCCAGCTCGTCGCGGTGCGGACCGACCAGGGTGGTGCCGCGTTCGATCTCGGCGCTGCGGGACGCGGCGAGGGCGGCGGTCAGCGCGTCGGCCAGCGCGGCCCGGTCGGTGGTCGGCTCGGCCAGCTCGATCGAGGGCCGGTAGGCGATGCCGGCCGCGCCCCGACCGGCGGCCACCGCGTCGTACGCCTTGGCAACGTGCGGAGTCAGCGCGGCGACCAACTCCAGGCGGCCGGCGAGCAACTCCGCGCCGTGCCGGGCCAGGTGGGTGTCCCAGACCGCGAGGGTGCCGAGATCCCCGCCGCGGGATCCGCCGGTCTTGCGAGCCAGGTACGCGGTACGCAGCAGGGCGTTGCGTTGCTTGACCACCCGCTCGTAGTCGGCCCGCACACCGGCGTACCGGGGCTGCCGGTTGACCAACAGGTCGTCCAGGTAGCGGCGGCGCTCGGCCGGGTCACCCCGGACCAGTTCCAGGTCCTCCGGTGCGAAGAGCACCAGCCGCAGCGCACCGAGCACGTCCCGGGCCCGCCGAGCCGGAGAGCGGCCCAGCCGGGCCCGGTTGGCCTTGCCGGGTACGATCTCCAGCTCGACCAGGAGCTCCCGGCCATCGTGCGTCACCGCGCAGCGGATCACCGCTGACGCGGCGCCCATCCGGACGAGGGGCGCGTCCGTGGCGACCCGGTGCGAATCCAGGGTCGCCACGTAACCGAGCGCCTCGACGAGGTTGGTCTTGCCGACGCCGTTGGCGCCGATCAGCACGTTCGCCCCCGGCTGGAGGTCGACGGCCACCCGCTCGTACGAGCGGAAGTCGACCAGTTCCAGCCGGTGGACGTACACAGGTTGTGGATACCGCTCAGCGCTTGTGGACGGCGTGGCCGCCGAACTGCTGACGCAGCGCGGCGACGGCCTTCATGGCCGGCGAGTCGTCCTGCCGCGAGGAGAAGCGGGCGAACAACGAGGCGGTGATGACGTTCAGCGGAACGGCCAGGCGGACCGCCTCGTCGACCGTCCAGCGGCCCTCGCCGGTGTCCTCGGTGTAACCGCTCAGCTCGGACAGGTCCGGGTCCTCGTCGAGCGCCCGGTCCAGCAGGTCGAGCAGCCAGGAGCGGACCACCGTGCCCTCGCGCCAGGACTTGAAGACCCCCGGCACGTTGGTCACCAGCTCGGAGGCCGCCAGCAGCTCGTAGCCCTCGGCGTAGGCGTGCATCAGGCCGTACTCGATGCCGTTGTGCACCATCTTGGAGTAGTGCCCAGCGCCCACCGGCCCGGCGTGCACGAAGCCGAACTCGCCCTCCGGCTTGAGCGCGTTGAAGATCGGCATCAGGCGCTCGACGTGCTGCTCGGCTCCGCCCACCATGAGCCCGTAGCCGTTCTGCCGGCCCCAGACGCCGCCGGAGACGCCGACGTCCAGGTAGCCGATGCCGAGCTCGCTGAGCCGCTCGGCACGGGGAGCGTCGTCGCTGAACCGGGAGTTGCCGCCGTCGATGATGATGTCGCCCTCGCCGAGCACCGCGGCGAGTTCGTCGATGGTGGCGTCGGTGACGCCGGCGGGCACCATGACCCAGACCGCGCGCGGCGACTCGAGCTTCTCTGCCAGCTCTGCGAGGGTCGCGGCGTCGCTCAGCTGCGCGTTGTGGTCGAAACCGACCACCTCGTGGCCGGCGGCGCGCAACCGCTCCCGCATGTTGCCGCCCATCCGGCCGAGTCCTACAAGGCCGAGCTCCATGTGTTCCTACCTCCGTGGATCTGGGTGTTGCTGGGCGCGATCAGCGAGACACGCGGATCGGCATGATGAGGTACCGGTACCCCGGGATGGACTCGCCATCCTCGCCGGCGGGTGAGATCACCGCGGGCTTGAAGGCGTCGACGAACGAGAGCACGGCGGTCTGCGCGCCCAGGTTGGCCAGGCCGTCGATGAGGTACTGCGGATTGAACCCGATGGTCAGCGCGTCACCGGTGAAGGTGGCCTCCATCGCCTCGCTGGCCCGCGCCTCCTCGGAGCCGCCGGCCTCGACCACCAGCCCGTCGGCGCTGAAGCTGAGCAGCACCGGGGTGGTCCGTTCGGCGACCAGCGCGACCCGCTTGACCACCTCGATCAGGGTGCTGACCGACACCCGGGCCTCGGCGTTGTGGGTGGCCGGGAAGAGCGAGCGCACCGGCGGGTAGTTGGCACCGTCGAGCAGCCGGCTGGTGGTGCGCCGGGTGCCGCCGGCCAGGCCGACCATGCCCTCGCCCGCAGCGCCCTGGGCGAGGGCGAGAATGACCTCGCCGCCCAGCGGGCCGAGTGCCTTGGCGGTGTCGTTCAGGGTGCGGGCCGGCACCAGGGCGTTGAAGCTCACCTCGGGGTCGTCCGGCCGCCACTGGATCTCGCGCAGCGCCAGCCGGTAGCGGTCGGTGGCGAGCATGGACAGGGTGTTGCCGGAGAGCTCGACGCGAACGCCGGTCATCATCGGCAGCGTCTCGTCGCGACCGGCGGCGATGGCCACCTGGGCCACGGCGGTGGCGAACGTGGCCGCGTCGACCGTGCCGGCGCTCTGCGGCATCTCGGGCAGCGCGGGGTAGTCCTCCACCGGCATGGTGGGCAGGGTGAACCGAGCGCTGCCGCAGACCAGCTCGAGGTGGGCGCCGACCGCGGCGATGTCCACCGGCTTGGCCGGCAGCGCCTTGGTGATCTCGGCGAGCAGCCGGCCGGAGACCAGGGCAGCGCCGTCGGCGTCGCCCTGCACCTCGACGGTGACCTGGCTGGAGACCTCGTAGTCGAAGCCGGACACCCGCAGGTTGCCGTCGGTGACGCGGAGCATCACACCGGCGAGCACTGGCACGGATGGCCGGTTGGGCAGGCTCTTCGCGGTCCAGGCCACGGCCTCAGCGAGCGCGTCGCGCTCCACTCGGAACTTCATCAATGCCTCCGCGTCGACGTCAGCGACAACTCTCTCATGCCGACCGCTGCCTACCGTCCCGCCCGACCGTGCGGGTACCCATCGCACCTTAGGGCGCGGTGGCATCGGCTGTGCGCCCGACCCCATGGATCGTGTCGGTGCTGACCGGCTGATCCGGGAGCGTTCGGCCCGATCCACAGAAAGTCCAACGGTGATGATTGGTTTTTGTTCTCTTAGAAGAGATAACTCATCGTCTTCATCGCACCTGTGCAAACTGTGGAGAACTCGGGTCTGCGCAGCTCAGACAGGTTATCCACCGGTGATTTAGCTGTGGAGAACCGGGGGTACAACCGGCTTGGTTCTCCACAGCCCGGCTGTGGGCGCTGGTTGTCCACCGTTGTCCACCGGTTGTCCACCGGTAATCCACCGACTTTCTCCCCATGCCTGTGGACAGCCACGAAGATCACCATTGCCGTCATCCCCAGAATCTTCAACAGGTCGTACACAGGTCGACGATCATCGGTGGATAACGTCACGGTTGTCCCCAGGCGTCCACAGCGTCGTACACAGGGTTTCTCCACAGGCTGTGGGTAACCGGCGGAGGACGGACCGTAGTTATCCACCGACGGTGGACAACGAGCTGTGGACAACGAGTGGGAAACACGGCGGTCACGGCCTCGATGCTGTGGTCTGAACCTTGTCGAGGGTCAAGCCGGAGACCCGTCGGGAGGGGAAAAAGAACGCCCGGCCGGAGATCCGGCCGGGCGTGTCCCGGGTGCCGCGAGCCGTCGCGGCGGCGGGCGTACGTCAGGTGTTCTGTTTGATCCGGTTGGTCAGCTCGGCGATCTGGTTGTAGAGCGAGCGGCGCTCGGCCATCTGCTGACGGATCTTCCGGTCGGCGTGCATCACCGTGGTGTGGTCCCGGCCACCGAAGGCCTGCCCGATCCGGGGCAGCGACAGCTCCGTCAACTCCCGACACAGATACATGGCCACCTGCCGGGCGTTGACGAGCACCCGGGAGCGGGACTGGCCGCGCAGGTCCTCCAGGCTCACCCCGAAGTAGTCCGCCGTGGAGACCATGATCTGGTCCGCGGTGATCTCCGGGCCGGCGCCGTCCGGGATGAAGTCCCGCAGCACCTCCTCGGCCAGCGACAGCTCCACCGTCGACCGGGTCAGGCTGGCGAACGCGGTCACCCGGATCAGCGCGCCCTCCAGTTCCCGGATCGAGTTCGACACCCGGGAGGCGATGAACTCCAGCACGTCCGGCGGGGCGTAGAGCCGCTCCTGCGCCGCCTTCTTCTGCAGGATCGCGATCCGCGTCTCCAGGTCCGGTGGCTGGATGTCGGCGAGCAGGCCCCACTCGAACCTGGTCCGCAGCCGGTCCTCCAGCGTCGCCAACTGCTTGGGCGACCGGTCCGAGGTGATCACGATCTGCTTGTTGGCGTTGTGCAGGGTGTTGAAGGTGTGGAAGAACTCCTCCTGGGTGCGCTCGCGGTTCTCCAGGAACTGGATGTCGTCGATCAGCAGGATGTCGACGTCGCGGTAGCGCCGCTGGAACGCACTGGTCTTGTCGTCCCGGAGCGAGTTGATGAAGTCGTTGGTGAACTCCTCGGTCGAGACGTACCGCACCGACCGGGCATTGCCGAGCGTCGTGGCGTAGTGCCCGATCGCGTGCAGCAGGTGCGTCTTGCCCAGCCCCGAGCTGCCGTAGATGAACAGCGGGTTGTACGCCTTCGCCGGTGACTCGGCCACCGCCACGCTCGCCGCGTGGGCGAAGCGGTTGGACGAACCGATGACGAACGTCTCGAACATGTACTTCGGGTTGAGTCGGTTGCCACCGGTGTCGGTGCCGGGCAGCCGCCGATCGTCGCGGCCCCCCGCTCGGTGTTCCACGCCGCTACGACCCGGGCCGCTGTCCGTTCCGCTGTCCCGGGGAAGCGCGCGGATCACGTGCTGGTCCCGCGGTGACGCCGCGTCCTCGCGGTAACGGGGCTCGTAGGGCCGGGTGTCCGGGCCGGGCGGGTCCAGGCGGGTGGCCTGCTCGTCGTAGCCGTGCCGGTCCTGCCCGGAACGAGGCGACCGCAGCGGCTCCACGAACGCGGCGCTGAAGAGCGCCTCCTGGCCGTCCCTGCTGGCCGGGATCAGCCCCGCCCGGTGCCCGTCGAGGCTCGCGGCGAGGGGCGGACCGGCCGGAGCCGCTGGGACGCCCTGCTCGGGCGTCCGCCCCGCGGTCGGCTGCTCGGGGATGACCGTCTCGGCCGGTCGCCCCGCCAGGTCGCCGTCGAACGGCCCGTCGGTCGGACCCTCGGCGTCGACCGGCTCCAGGGTGCTGCGGTAGACGGTGCCGGCCGGGCGGCCGGTGGCGTCCTCGGCCACCCGTACGGTGACCGCCACCTGGATCGGCCGGCCGAGTCGACGGGTGAGTGCCTCGGTGATCGCCGGGCGCAGCCGTGACTCGATGACGTCGCGGGTGAACGCGTCCGGGACGGACAGCAGCGCGGTGTCCTCGACGATCGCCCGAAGCCGGGTCAGTCGGAGGTAGGCACGCTGCTGCGCGGAGATGATCTCGTCGGCGAGCTCGTCGGTCGCCGCCAACCACACCGCGGCAAGGTCGGTCGTACCGGCCACCGTCGTGCCACCCCCTCGCCTCTGCTCCCGGCCGCCGCTGTCTGCCAGCCGGCCATCCCGGGCCCGCCGCGTTCGCGGGTGGAACAACACCCACCCGGATGGGTGACCAGTGGTCGTCCACAGGTTATCCACACCCTGTGTACCGACCGATTGTGGCCGCCCGCCGGACGCGGGTGGGACCTGCCCCTGCCTGAACGGGCGCTGAAGCGGGTTCACCGTGCCGAACGATTGACTGCCTTGTCCGGTCTTGCCCTCGCGTGAGGACCGGAGCCTGGAGACGCTTACCGCAATCGGGCACGGTAACAGCGTTGTCCCTGCGCCATCAACCGGCGACGTGGCCGGGTCCTTGTCGGCATCAGCGAAAACCGCCCCTTCGGTCCCGGGCGCGTCCCGATGTCCGACCTCGCGAGGTGTTTGACGGTCATTGCACCCCTGCGTAGGCTGGAGCGGCTGCTCTCTCGTCCTCTGCTAGGGTGATGGGTGCTTGCTGTCCGCGGTCGCACCCTCGCCTTGCCGGGGGTCCCGCTCCGCCGGGCAGCACCGATCGGGGGCCACCGTCGAGGTGGCCTGGACCACCCCACGACCCCGGCGATCCCGTCGCGCGGGGCGCGTACGAAAACGGAGAGCCTGACGTGAGCAAGCGCACCTACCAGCCGAACAACCGCCGGCGCGCGAAGACCCACGGCTTCCGGCTGCGCATGCGCACCCGTGCCGGCCGTGCCATCCTCTCGAGCCGTCGCGCCAAGGGTCGCACCACCCTGTCGGCCTGAGCCGACCGGGCCGGTCCGGGGGACGTGGGCAGTCGTGCTGGCGGCCGCACAGCGACTGCGGCGCAGCACTGACTTCGCCGCAGCGGTCCGCGGTGGCCGACGCGCCGGACGAGGCGCCGTCGTGGTCCACCTGACGGTGCCAGCGACCCCCGACCCCAGCACACCGACCTCGCCGGAGCCGGCGCGGGACGCCGGTGCGGAGCAGTCGTCCGCACCGACCCGCGCCGGCTTCGTCGTCTCCAAGGCCGTCGGCAACGCGGTTGTCCGTAACCGGGTCCGCCGCCGCCTTCGGGCGTTGACCCGGGAACGGTTGACCGCACTGCCCCCCGGCAGCACGCTGATCGTCCGGGCGCTGCCCGCGGCAGCGGATGCGTCGTACCCCCGTCTCGCCGCCGATCTGGCCGACGCCATCGCGGTGGCCCAGGCCCCCCGAGGGCGGCGGTCCAGGTGAGCGCCGACCCACGGCCGACGACAACCGGCGCGAGGGTGCTGATCGGCCCCATCATCGCGTACCGTCGGTGGATAAGTCCGGCGCTGCCGGCCCGCTGTCGGTTCTACCCGTCGTGCAGTGCGTACGCCCAGGAGGCGGTGGCCCGGCACGGCGCGCTCCGGGGAGCCGCGCTGGCGGTCCGGCGGTTGTTGCGCTGCCACCCCTTCCACCCTGGTGGACATGACCCGGTGCCGGAGCCGGGCGGTCGCCGCCGTGCCGATGTGACTGGAGCTCCGAATTGAGTCTCGACTGGATCTACTTCGCGATTTCGTGGATCCTGCTGACCTGGCACTCCGCCTGGGACGCCATCGGGGTGCCCGTCGGCGCGGTGCTCGGCACCAACTTCGCCTGGATCCTGTCGATCGTCTTCCTGGTGGTCACCGTCCGGGTGATCCTGTTCCCGGTCTTCGTCAAGCAGATCAAGTCGCAGCGGGCGATGCAGGCCCTCCAGCCCAAGGTCAAGGAGCTGCAGGAGAAGCACAAGGGTGACCGGGAGACGCTCCAGAAAGAAATGATGGAGCTCTACCGGAAGGAAAAGGCCAACCCGCTGATGGGCTGCCTTCCGATGTTCCTCCAGATCCCGGTCTTCCTCGGCCTCTTCCACGTGCTGCGCCGGCTCGACCCGGACAAGCAGAGCAAGACCCTCTACGGCTGGACCGTCGACCAGTTCAACAGCGCGTCCAGCGCGAAGCTCTTCACCGCCCCGATCTCCGGCAAGTTCGGCTCCACCGCCGAAGAAATGGCCAGCCTCGGTGCCAACGGCACCACCGTCAAGGTCATCGCTGGTGTCCTGGTTCTGGTGATGATCGCCACCACCTACCTGACCAGCCGGCAGATGATCCTCAAGACCGGTTGGGCCGAGGACCCGCAGCAGCGGATGATCCAGCGGCTGATGCTCTACGGCATCCCGGCCTCGCTGCTGATCTCCGGCGCGATCTTCCCCATCGGCGTGATCATCTACTGGGTCACCAACAACCTCTTCACCCTCGGCCAGCAGCAGTGGGTGCTGCGCAAGTTCCCGCCGCCGGTGACCGCCAAGAAGGCCACCACCCCCGCTGCCAACCGCGGCCCGGTTCAGCCGGCCAAGTCGGGTGGCCTGTTCGGGCGGAACAAGCCGGCCGCCACCGCGCCGGCCACGGTGACCGCGCCCAAGGTGGCCGCGCCGAAGCCGGGTGCGAAGCCGGTCAACAACCCCAAGAAGAGCCGGCCCGCCAAGCGGCAGGGCTAGCCCCCTCCGGGCCGTCGTCGGGTGACCGGCGGCGGCCCGTCCGCTCCGCGCAGCCGCCGTACGGCCGGCGCCGGACGGAACCGACCGCGCGCGACGCGGCCACGGGCGACACTGCCCGTACAGACGTGCCCGTGGGCACCGGCGACCTCCCGCCGGCCCCGGGGAACCAGCGGACCCGACGGTCCGGCCGAGCGAGTACGGAGATGAGACCGTGACCGAGACCAGCATCCCCCACGCCAAGCAGTCCCTGGACGAGGAGGAGACCGCGCCGCTCGCGGTGGACGACGCCGACGACACCGAAGCCGACGACGACGCCGAGCCCACCGCTGGCGGCCGGGAGAAGAAGGCCGCGGGCGAGAGTGACCTGTTCCGCCAGAGCGAGATCGCAGCCGACTACGTGGAGGGGCTGCTCGACATCCTCGACTACGACGGCGACATCGACGAGTTGGTCGCCGGTGGCCGCCCGATGGTCGAGGTGGTCGGCGAGCGACTGCAGAA
The DNA here is from genome assembly GCF_042658605.1 of Micromonospora vulcania. NCBI lineage: Bacteria > Bacillati > Actinomycetota > Actinomycetes > Micromonosporales > Micromonosporaceae > Micromonospora > Micromonospora vulcania. The sequence goes on from NZ_JBHSQS010000011.1 coordinate 158,490, forward strand.
CCTCGTCGGGCAGCGCGGGGCCACCCTGGAGGCGCTCCAGGAGCTGACCCGTCTCGCGATCTTCCGGCAGACCGGTACGCCGAGCCGTCTGCTGCTCGACGTCGGCGGCTACCGCGCGACCCGCCGCAAGGAACTCGCGGCGGTCGCCAAGAACGCCGTCGAGAAGGTCAAGGAGCACGGCGAGGCCGTTCGGCTGGAGCCGATGTCCGCGTTCGAGCGGAAGTGCGTACACGACGTGGTCAACGCCATGCCCGGCGTGGAGAGCGAGTCCGAGGGCGTCGAGCCGAACCGGCGCATCATCGTACGGCCGGCGGACTGACCGGGTGACCCACGACGACACCACGGCTGACGCCGTGACCGGCCCGGGCGGCACGCCGCCCGGGCCGTCCGCTGTCCGGGCCGACGACGGGGGTACCGACAGCGGCCCGACCGGGGACGGTGCGGGCGACGGCACACCGTCGCCAGCCGACGCGGCGCTGCCACCCGAGCTGGCTCCGGCCGCCGCGACCCTCTTCGGTGATCGGCTCGACATCGCCGCCGCGTACGCCGAACTGCTGGCGACCGACGGGGTGGTGCGCGGTCTGATCGGCCCTCGGGAGGCACCGCGGATCTGGGACCGCCACCTCCTCAACTGCGCCGCGGTCGCCGAGCGGATCCCGGCCGACGCCACCGTGCTCGACGTCGGTTCCGGCGCCGGTCTGCCCGGTCTGGTGCTGGCCATCGCGCGCCCGGATCTGACCGTCACCCTGATCGAACCGTTGGCCCGTCGGACGTCGTTCCTGATCGAGGTCGTCGAGCGACTCGGGCTGACCAGGTCGGTACGGGTGTTTCGGGGCCGGGCCGACGAGGCTGCCAGTGGATCGTCCGGCCGGGAACCCATCAGCGGGGACGTGGTGACCGCCCGCGCGGTCGCGCCGCTGGACCGGTTGGCGACCTGGAGCCTGCCACTGGCTGTGCGCGGTGGACGACTGCTGGCGCTCAAGGGCGCGTCTGCCGCCGACGAGATCAACGAGCACGCCGAGGTGGTGGCCCGACTCGGTGGCGGCGAGCCGGCCGTACACCTCTGCGGCGTCGGGGTGATCGATCCGCCCACCACCATCGTGGAGATCGTGCGCGAGCGGATGGTCGGTCCGACCCCTCGCCCGGCGGCCAGCAAGCGGTCCCGTGGCGGGCGGGCACGCCGCCGCTGACGCTTTGCGCCATCGGACGTCCGGCCGGTGGGTTACCTCGTTGTACCGGTGCGGATGGAACGAGGAGATGAGATCCCGGCGTGGACCGGCCGCGCCCGTCCGCCGTAGGCTGACCGCGCGTCGATAATGTGGAGCGGGCGACGGACGTCGCGGGTTCTCCGACCGCTCCCGAGGAGCCGTACGCTCCGGGGTGCGAGCGCGGGTGCGGCCAAGTTGACCGGGGCGCGGACCGACCATCCGAAGCGGGCAGGGATGACAGGTGCATGACGACGGCAGGTACGACGATCCACGCGTGACCGGGTCAACCAGCGACTCTGTTTCACGTGAAACCGACTACCCCAGCTGGTCGCCCGGAGCGTCCGGGCCATCTGCCGTACCGGCGGACAACGATCCGCTGGTGGTGCAGAACGAGTCACCGGGCCAATCGACTGGCCCGGAGCTTCCGGATTCGACGGCGGTACGCCGGGCAGCGGACGGGTTGACCCGACCGGTCAACGCGGCCGAGGTGCGGCCCACGTCAGTCCGGCGGAACACTGCCGCGGCGGTCCGCTTCGAAGCGGCGGTGCCGCACCAACCCGTGGCAACGGCGGTTCGGGACGCCGCGCCGGTGGTCGTCGACAAGCCAGTCGCGTCGACCGAGTCGCTGGCCGCGGTGACGTCCGATCCCACGTACGTTTCACGTGAAACCCCGACGCGCGAAGAGGATGACCCACCGTTGGCTATGGAGGCGATGCGCGCCGTGCAGATCCTGAATCCCAGTGGCGAGGTGAGCATGCCTCGGCCGGACCGGACCCGGGTCATGTGCGTCGCGAACCAGAAGGGCGGCGTGGGTAAGACCACGACGACGGTCAACCTTGCGGTGGCGCTGGCGCTGCACGGCAACCGCGTGCTCGTGGTGGACCTCGACCCGCAGGGCAATGCCTCGACCGGGCTCAACGTCCCGCACCACACCGGTATCCCAGACGTCTACGACTGCCTGATCAACAGCGTGCCGTTGGCTGAGGTGGCACAGGCCGTCGAGGGCATCCCGAATCTCTGGTGCGTACCCGCGACGATCGACCTCGCCGGCGCGGAGATCGAACTGGTGTCGGTGGTGGCGCGGGAGTCGCGCCTCGACCGGGCCATCGCCGCGTACCCGGGGCAGTTCGACTACGTCTTCATCGACTGCCCGCCGTCGCTCGGCCTGCTCACGGTCAACGCCCTGGTAGCCGCGCAGGAGGTGTTGATCCCGATCCAGTGCGAGTACTACGCGCTGGAGGGCCTCAACCAGCTGATCAACAACATCAACCTGGTCCGGCAACACCTCAACCCCAAGCTGGACGTCTCCACCATCCTGCTGACCATGTACGACCGCCGTACCCGGCTGGCTGACGCGGTCGAGCAGGACGTTCGGAACCACTTCGGTGACAAGGTCCTGCAGTCGGTCATCCCCCGCAACGTCCGGGTCTCCGAGGCACCCAGCTACGGCCAGTCGGTGATGACCTACGATCCCGGTTCGCGGGGCGCCACGAGTTACTTCGAGGCGGCCCAGGAGATCGCCGAGCGGGGCGTCAAGGAGCCGGTGGGTCGGAATGCGTAGTGCGGACAAGTCGCTGGGAGGCGTGGCATGAAGAACCGTCCTCGGGGCGGTCTGGGTAGGGGCCTGGGGGCGTTGATCCCGACTGGGCCGGTGCCGGGCGCCGACACCATGACGGCCGAGCCGGAGAACGGGCCCGTCGATGACGGGCTCGCCGTAGCCGCACCAGCGACGCCCGCTGCCGTGCCGGCCGAGACCCAACCGGCGCTCAGCCCGGTGCCGGGGGCCCGCTTCGCCGAGATCCCGGTCGACGCGATCGTGCCGAACCCGAAGCAGCCCCGCCAGGTCTTCGACGAGGAGGCGCTGGAGGAGCTGAAGACCTCCATCCAGGAGGTCGGCTTCCTCCAGCCCATCGTCGTACGCCAGCTCGACGACGAGAAGTACGAACTGGTGATGGGTGAGCGGCGTTGGCGAGCCGCCCAGGCGGTCGGGCGGGAGAACATCCCGGCGATCGTGCGGGACACCCGTGACGACGCCATGCTCCGCGACGCGCTGTTGGAGAACATCCACCGGGCCAACCTGAACCCGTTGGAAGAGGCAGCCGCGTACCAGCAACTGCTGGAGGAGTTCGGTGCCACCCACGAAGAGTTGGCTCGCCGGATCGGCCGGAGTCGGCCGCAGATCTCGAACACCATCCGGTTGCTGAACCTGCCGCCGCAGGTGCAACGCCGGGTCGCCGCTGGCATCCTGTCGGCGGGCCACGCCCGCGCTCTGCTGAGCCTCGACGAGGCCGAGGCGCAGGAGCAGTTGGCGTTGCGGATCGTGGCCGAGGGCCTGTCGGTCCGGGCGACCGAGGAGATTGTCGCCCTGGCGCTCAACGACGGACCGGCCAAGGGGCAGGCCGCCAAGCGGCGCCCGAAGCCCCACGCGCCAGCCCTGACCGACCTCGCGGACCGACTGTCGGATCGGTTCGACACCCGGGTGAAGGTCGACATCGGCCGGAGCAAAGGCAAGATCACGATCGAGTTCGCGACGGTGGACGACCTGGAGCGGATCGTCGGGATCATCGGGGTGCAGCAGGAAGAGGAATCCGGGGACTGATCACCCCTCCGACTGCGGCCGCGCTCCCTTTCGGGTGCGCGGCCGTTCTGCGTCCGACGCCGGTCGGTTTCACGTGAAACGGCGGCGGCCGGCTCGCGGTTGGGTTTGGTGGGTGTCGGCGCTAGACAGCGCGATGAGTGTGCCCGGGCCAACTCGGCAGCCACGATGTCGTGGCTCGTGGCTCGTGGCTCGTGGCTCGTGGCTCGTGGCCGCTGGCGGCCGGGCCCACCCGAAGCCGGCTCCCGTTTCACGTGAAACGGTGCCATGCGTCAAGGGGCGACGCCTCCTGGCCAGAGCGCAATTGCGGGCCGGGCGCTGTTGAACTGCTCCCCGTCAAGTCGGCCCCTGGCGGCCGTGTGGGACCGGATGGCCTCCCAGGCGGGTTCCGCTGCGGCGTCGACCGACGATTGCTGCTTCCCCGATCATGAGGGCGAGTGCCGGGAAACCCCGTGCGGCCCGCTGAACGGCCCGCTGCCGCTTCGTGGGCGGCGCTTGGTGGTCTTGTAGGGCTGAGCGCCGCAGCAGACCCTCTCGTTGCTCTGGCCGTCAGTTGACCCGATCGGGTCAGTCGCGACGACCCGGATCTCTCACTGGAGCGGGTGGGGTCCCCTGGCCGCGCAGTCGGCGGCCATGCGGGCTCCGCGCCCGGTGCCCTGCCCTGCACTGCCCCGTGCTCAAGATCCGAGCAACTTCAGGGGAGTTGCTGCTTCGACAGTCTCGGAGGTAGCACTTTCCCCGAAAGTGCCGGGATCTTGGGCCGCGTCGGGCGCGAGAGGGCGAGGGCGACGGGGAAAGGCGAGGGACAAGGGGCCGAATGCGGCGCGGGGCGCGGAGGGCAGGGCGTGTAGGGCACAACGGCGTGAGGCGTTTAGGCAGACGGGCACGCTGCCCGTGTGTCCGCCACGATCGTCCCTCGCGCCCTCGCGCCCTCGCGCCCTCGCGCTTAGGTCAAGATCCACACAACATCCTGGAGGTTGTGGTCTTCCGCCGGCGGCGAGGCCACAACATCCAGGAAGTTGCGTGCCAACTACCTTGCGGTCCTGTCCGAGCGACTGCTGGAGCGACAGCCGCACCCCGTCATCGTCGACCGTCGGGCGGTACATGGATGCGTCGCACCGTCGAGCAGAGGCGACGGCCGGAGGTCAGCACTGGCGGGTGCGGGTGGCTTGTGCGAGTCGATCGCGAGCAACGACCGGCCGGCCAAAAAGTTATCCACACCGGTTGTCCACAGGCACCCCCTGTTTCACGTGAAACACCGCGTGAAAGCGGGTGCCAGCCTGTGGATGACGGCCCGTGTTCGGCATCTCGGCAGCCTGTGGATATCGCTCCGTCTGGGCGTTGGTGGCCCGGGTACCGATCGACGATGAACACTGATTCGGTCGCCCCGGACCGGTCGAACAGGTAGGGACAGCGATGCCAGACTCGGTTAGGGTCAGCGTCGTGCACGACACCCCTCCCTCAGTTCCGGACTTCACCCAGTGGCCATCGTTTCCCTTCGAGGGTGACCTTCGCGTCAAGCAGCTCGACGACCCGGTCCCGGTCGAACCGCCACGCAAAGGCGAGGGCCTCCGGGAATGCACCGCCTGCAACGCGCCAGACGACGCCTACATCTGGGTGGGAGAGCGCTGGCGGGTCCGTGCCATGGACCGGCCCACCGGCCTGCCCATGGTGCTCATTCTGGAATCCCGAACCCACCTCGACCTGGGTGACCTGCCGAACCTGCTGGCCGCCGAGCTGGGCGTGATGACCGTACGTCTGGAGCGGGCGATCCGCTCGCTGGACGGCGTCGCGCGGGTGCACGTCAACCGGTGGGGCGACGGCTCCGCGCACCTGCACATGTGGTTCCTCGCCCGTCCGTACGGCCGACTTCAGCTGCGGGGCACGTTCCTGTCGCTGTGGGATTCGATCCTGCCACCCATCTCCGAGGCCCAGTGGCGGGAGAACCTGGCGCTCGTCGCCGCTTGGCTCGCCGAGTTCGGTGGCCGTCCGCTGGCCGAGCCGCCGCGCATTCAGTGGCAGGCACCGTCCAGCCTGCTTGCGCAAACCGCCGCCGCGAATGCAGCTGCGGCAGAGGTGGAAGCCGTGTCGGTCATCGAAGCGGCCGAAGAAATCCCAGAGCCGGAGACCGCCACCACGTCTGCCGACTCTGATGCCGGCCCCGACGCTGGTGCCGAGTTCGAGGCCGATGCCAGCCCCGACGCCAACGCCGAAGCCGCCGATTCTGGCCCCGGCAATGTCCCCAGTCCTGGCATCGTCACCGCGGACCTCGACACCGCCCCGGTGAGCGGGCCCGCCGCCGCTGAGGCCGCTACCGACACCGACCCTGCGGCCCAACCCGCCGCCGGCGAAGGCCCGACCGCCGAATCCACCACCGGTTCAGCCCCAGGCTCCACCACGGCCAAAACCAGCACAACGCCGGCAACCTCCGGCCGCAAAACCCCGAACGCCACCTCGCCCGCCGCCGCCCCACCCGGCGACACCCACTGACCGACTCGATCATGAGGTTGGCGGCGAAATGTGTCCCTGAAACACCCGCCAACCTCATGATCGACCGGCGACCGGCGACCGGCGACCGGCGACCGGCGACCGGCGAGCGGGGACCGGCGAGCGGGGACCGGCGACCGGCGACCGGCGACCGGCGACCCGGCAACGGCGACCCGGCAACGGCGAGCGGGGACCGGGCGACCGGCGAGCGGCGACCCGGCAACGGTGAGCGGGCGGGGCTAGGGAGTGGTGAGGCGGGCGGCGGCTCGGGTCACCAGCGACCCGAGGAGCCGGCCGAAGTCCATGCCTGCCGCCTGCACGGCCAGCGGAAGCAGCGACGTCTCCGTCATGCCCGGCGAGACGTTGACTTCCAGCACGTGAGGCTGACCGGTCGAGTCCACGATCACGTCGACGCGGGATAGGTCACGCAGACCGAGCGCGGTGTGGGCGGCGAGGGCCACGTCGGCGACCGTCGCGGCCACGTCCGGGTCCAGCCGGGCCGGGGCGTGCCAGGTGGTTCGCCCGGCGGTGTAGCGGGCGGCGTAGTCGTACACCCCGTTACGCGGCACGATCTCCACCGGCGGCAGCGCCTGCGGCCCGTCACCGAGGTCGATCACGGAGACCGCGACGTCCATGCCGGGGACGTACCGTTCGACCAGGGCCGTGGAGTCGTACGCGAAGCAGCCGACCATCGCGGCCGGGAGCGACGCGGCGTCCCGGACCACCGCGGCGCCCAGGCCCGAACCGCCCTGCGCGGGCTTGACCATCAGGGGCAGGCCCAGCCGGTCGGCGATCCGGTCCAGCACGGCCACCGCACCCAGCTCGGAGAAGCGGTCGTGCGGCAGAGCCACCCAGTCCGGGGTGGGGATGCCGGCCTCGCGGAGCACGGCCTTGGCCGAGGGCTTGTCCCAGGCGAGCCGGGAGGCACGGGCGTCGCAGCCGACGTACGGGATGCCGCAGAGGTCGAGCACCCCGCGCAGTGAGCCGTCCTCGCCGGTGGCCCCGTGCAGCGCGATCACCACGGCGTCCGGCGGGTCGGCGGCCAGCGCCGGCAACAGGGCGACGTCGGCGTCCCGCAACTCGGCCTCCAACCCGACGGCGCGCAGCGCGTCGAGCACCCGGCGACCGGAGCGCAGCGACACGTCCCGCTCGTAGGAGAGCCCGCCCGCGAGCACCAGCACGCGCAGGTCAGCCGCGACGGCGGAATCGGTCACGAGGTAATGCTCGGCAGCGGTCGTACCCATGCCGGCATCATGCCAAGTCGGGCCCTGGCACGTCGGAGCCGGCCTGGCCGCGACGCCCGGCGGACCCACCCACGGCGCCGAAGACCCGGCGCGTCGCGATCTCCTGCTCCATCACACCGGCCAGCCGGCGGACGCCCTCACGGATTCGCTCAGGGGGCGGGAAGCTGAAGTTCAGCCGCATGGTGTCGGTGCCGGTGCCATCGGCGTAGAAGCCGGTGCCCGGCACGTAGGCGACCCGCGCGGCGACCGCACGCGGCATCATGGCCTTCGAGTCGAGCCCGTCCGGAAGGGTGGCCCAGACGAAGAGGCCGCCGGCCGGCGTGGTCCAGGTGGTGCCCTCGGGCATCAGATCGGCCAAGGCGTCGAGCATGGCGTCCCGGCGTTCCCGGTAGACCTCGCGGTAGACCTTGAGCTGCTGCCGCCACGGCATGGTGCCGAGGTAGGTCGCGACGGCGGCCTGGGCGTAGCCGCTCGGGCAGAGGATCTGTGCCTCGCTGGCGATGACCAGCTTGTCGCGGACCGCGTGCGGCGCCAGGATCCACCCGACCCGCAGCCCGGGGGCGAAGGTCTTGGAGAAGGTGCTGAGGTAGAAGACCCCGTCACGGCGGCGGGCCCGCAACGGTGCCGGCGCCTCGCCCTCGAACCCCAACTGGCCGTACGGGTCGTCCTCGACCACGAGCAGGCCGGCCCGCTCGCAGATGTCGAGCACCCGCTCCCGGCGCTCCTCGCTGAGCGTCACACCGGTCGGGTTCTGATAGGTCGGGATGGTGTAGAGGAACTTGACCCGTCGGCCCGCACGGGCCAGGTCGGCGATGGTCGCCTCCAGCGCCTCGGGGATCAGCCCGTCGGCGTCCATCGGAATGTGGGCCACCTGTGCCTGGGCGGCCTGGAACACTCCGAGCGCGCCGACGTACGTCGGGCCCTCGGCGAGCACCACGTCACCCGGGTCGAGGAAGAGCCGGGCCACCAGGTCCAGCGCCTGCTGCCCGCCCACGGTGACCACCACGTCCTCCGGGGAGGCGCCGCAGGCGGCGTCGATGCCGGAGAGGGCCATCACTTCGCAGATCCGCTCGCGCAGCTCCAGGGTGCCCTGGCCGATGCCGTACTGGAGGGTGGTTACCCCGTGCTCGGAGCCGAGCCGGCCGAGCATCTCGCCGACCGCGTCCAGGGGCAGGGCGGCGATGTAGGGCGCGCCGCCGGCGAGCGAGACGACCTCCGGTCGACTGGCCACCGCGAACAATGCTCGGATCTCGGAGGCGGTCATTCCGCGTACCCGCCGGGCGTACCGGTCGGTGTAGTCGTCGAGCGTCGTGCCGGTCATGACCTCACCTCGATCATTGCTCGGGTGGTTCCCGCTCCGGGTACCCCGGACGCCAGCGACCATGGCGGCGGGAACACCGGTTGTCGATCCTAGTCCGCCAGAGCCAGCGTGCAGGCCCGCCGCGGCAGGTCGTCCACATCCCGGACCGTCCGCGGTGTCACCCGGTGCGGTGGGTGTCTGCGCGTCCCCTCCCGTACCGTCGATCGGCGGCGTACGATCGCTCGTCGGGGGCAGGAAGCCGGCGCCGTCGTTCCGTGCCGTCTCAGCACTGAGCCTATTGTGGGGATGCGCCGTATGTCGCGACGTCTGGTCAGCCTGACCCTCGACACCTTGGAAGACCTTCCTCGCCCGTGCCGCCAGTGCGTCTACTGGGAGCTGGATCCGGTCTCCGCGGACCGCGCCTGCGCTGCTGGGGACCCGGGCCTGGAAAAGGAAGCGTGGGTGTCCCAGACGCTGCTGGAGTGGGGCTCCTGCGGCAAGCTCGCGTACGTCGACGGCATGCCGGCGGGCTTCGTGATGTACGCGCCGCCCGCCTACGTACCCCGCTCGATGGCCTTCCCGACGTCGCCGGTCTCCGCCGACGCGGCGCTGCTGATGACGGCCAACGTGGTCGCCGCGTTCGCCGGCGGTGGGCTGGGCCGGATGCTGGTGCAGGGCGTCGCCCGGGATCTGACCAAGCGCGGGATCAAGGCGATCGAGGCGTTCGGGGACGCCAAGTTCGGCGACGCCGACGACCCGGTGGGTGCCTGTGTGGCACCGGCCGATTTCTTCCTCTCCGTCGGTTTCAAAACCGTACGTCCGCATCCGCGGTTCCCCCGGCTGCGACTTGAGCTGCGCACCGCGTTGAGCTGGAAGTCCGATGTCGAGTACGCGCTGGAGAAGCTGCTCGGCTCGATGAGCCCGGACACCCTGCTCCGCCCGGTCCGTCCCGCCCCGGCGACCCGCTCGACCAACGGCTGACCGCCGCGCGGCCGACCAGCCAAGCGCGGCCGAGCGATCGAGCGCGGCTGGTCAGTCGAGCACCGTGCCGGCGGCCACCACGGCCCGCAGCTCGCTGACGTCGATCGAGCCGGTCGGCACATCCCGCTCGATCGGGAAGTACATCCGCTGCACCGCGGCCACGATCGCCTCCACCACCCGGTCCCGGAACCGCGGATCGACCAGCTGGGCGCGGTCCGTCGGCGAGGTGAGGTAGCCGACCTCGACCCGGACCGCCGGCATCCGGGTCAGCCGCAGCAGATCCCACGCCTTGGCGTGGGTACGGCAGTCGCGCAGCCCGGTCCGCGCGACGATCTCCCGCTGCACCAGCCCGGCCAGCCGCTCGCCGGTCGCCGAGGTCACCCCGTTGTCGGTGCCGTAGTGATAGGTCGCCACGCCCTCGGCCTCGGGGTTGGCGTGCCCGTCCAGGTGCAGTGAGATGAACACGTCGGCGCCGAGTGAGTTGGCCAGCAGCGCGCGGTCGGTGTCCGGCAGGCAGCTGTCGGGCGCCGGCCCCCGGGTGAGCTGCACCCGTACCCCGGAGGCGGCGAGTCGCCCCTCCAGCCGGCTCGCCAGGTCGTGCATCAGGTCCGCCTCGCTCCACCGCAGCGAACCGTCCGGGACCACCACGCCCGGGTCGGTGCCGCCGTGGCCGGGGTCGATGACCACCGTCTTGCCGACCAACGCCGGGCCGGACTGCCGGATCGCGTCGGACTCGCGTAGCCACTGCGGGCGGCCACCGACCACCTTGCGGCCGATCCGGCGCAGCGCGTTCATCGTGTACGGCCCGCAGGCGCCGTCTGGGGTGAGCCCGACCTCGCGTTGGAACTGAGCCACCGCCCGCGAGGTCCGGATGCCGTAGATGGCGTCCGCGCGGCCCACGTCGTACCCCATCTCCAGCAGTCGCTCCTGGAGTGACCGGACGTCCTCGCCGGTGAGTGGGTCGGGCACCGCGTGGTAGAGGGTGCGGGCCCCGAGCCGCCAGCGGGCGGCGTCCAGGGCCCCCCAGGTCTCCGTGCCGACCCGGCCGTCCACGCTGAGCCCACGGGACTGCTGGAACGCCCGGACCGCGCGCTCAGTGTCGAGGTCGAACTCGTCGAGGTGCGTGCCGGGAGCGGAGGCGAGCAGGTCGAGGCCGGTCAGGATGGTACGGATCTCCGTGACCGCAGGCCCCCGGTCACCAGGTCGGATCGGACGCACGCGCGACCCCCTCTGCACGACGCTGGCTGGCCGGGCGGCCCCGGCTTGAGGCTATGCGCTCCAAGGCGGGGAGGTGGCTCGGGCCGGGAAAAACGCCGGTGGCCCGGTACTGGAGACACCGAACCCCGCACCCGGCGAGCGGGTACGGGGTTCGGAGACGTCGCTGGTGGTCAGAGCGCAGATTGGATGAGCTTGACCAGCTCGCCCTTCGGCTTGGCACCGGCGATCGACTGCACCGGCTGGCCGTTCTTGAAGACGGTGAGCGTCGGGACCGACATGACCCGGTAGGCGCGTGCGGTCTCCGGGTTCTCGTCGATGTTGAGCTTGACGATGGTGACCTGGTCGCCCATCTCGCCGGCGATCTCCTCGAGCAGCGGCGAGACCTTGCGGCACGGCCCGCACCACTCGGCCCAGAAGTCCACCAGTACCGGCTTGTCGGCCTGCAGTACGTCAGCGACGAAACTCTTGTCGGTGACCGCCTTGGTTGTTCCCACTATGCCCTCCTCCGGGATGTGTTCGGTTGTTCAGTCGAGCAGCGTCGCGATGAACCGCTCGGCGTCGAGCGCGGCGGCACAGCCGGTGCCGGCCGCGGTGATCGCCTGACGGTAGGTGTGGTCGACCAGGTCGCCCGCGGCGAAGACGCCGGGCACGCTGGTACGGGTGCTCGGGGCCTGGACCTTCACGTACCCCTCGTCGTCCACCTCGACCTGGTCGCGGAAGAGTTCACTGCGGGGGTCGTGGCCGATCGCCACGAAGACGCCGGTCACGTCGAGCACCTTGGTCTCGCCGGTGTGCACGTCACGGGTCCGTACGCCGGTGACCTTGCCGTCGGCGCCCAGGATCTCCTCGATCGTGCTGTTCCACTCGACCTTGATCTTCTCGTTGCTCAGCGCCCGGTCAGCCATGATCTTGCTGGCCCGGAACGAGTCGCGCCGGTGGATGATCGTGACGGAATCGGCGAAGCGGGTGAGGAAGCTGGCCTCCTCCATCGCCGAGTCACCGCCGCCGACGACCACGATGTGGTGGTTGCGGAAGAAGAACCCGTCGCAGGTGGCGCACGAGGAGACGCCGTGGCCGAGGTATTCCTGCTCGCCGGGTACGCCCAGCGGACGCCAGGCCGAACCGGTGGAGAGGATGATGGCGCGGGCCCGGTAGGCGGTCTCGCCGACCCAGACGGTGCTCACCGCGCCGGAGCCGACGTCGCCGGTGTCCACCAGCTCGACCCGGGTCACGTCGTCGGTGAGGAACTCGGCACCGAACCGCTCGGCCTGCTTGCGCATGTTGTCCATCAGCTCGGGGCCGAGGATGCCGTCGGCGAAGCCGGGGAAGTTTTCCACCTCGGTCGTGGTCATCAGCGCGCCGCCCGACTGCACGCCCTCAATGATCAGCGGCTTCAGGTTTGCGCGAGCGGCATAGACCGCCGCCGTGTAGCCGGCCGGCCCGGAGCCGATGATGATCAGGTTGCGGACCTCGTCCACTGCCGTCTCCCGAGTTGTGTGTGTTCGGCGTCGGCGCGCGCACCGATGCTGATCCAAGTGCCGACGCCTGGGGGGTGTCGACAGCTGACTTCCAGAACGTCATCGTACGAACCGGGGATTCCCGAGCAGGGCGTCCGGTGGGTCAGGTCACGTGGACGGTTATCGTCCCGTAGACCGTCGATTCACCCTACCCGCGCCGAATACCGGTTGTCCGAGCCGGAGCCGGGGACTCCGCACTCCGGGCCACTGACCCAGACCCAGCGAGCCCCGGCCGAGTCGGTGAACCGGATCACCAGCGCCGGCTCACCCTGGAACGCCGCATAGTCGATGACCTCGACCACCAGCGGGGCGGATTTGTGCTCCGCAGCCACGTCGGCCAGACAGGCGGTCAGCGCGGCCTCGGTGGTCAGCCGGGTCAGTTGATTCAGCCCGTCGGGCGAGGGCCGCCGGCCCCCCTCGGACTCCACGCCGGGCGGCTGCTCGGCGCGCGCACTGCGAGAATGCTGCGAGGTGGAGAGCGCGCTCCCGTCGGCGAGGGTCTGCGGCGAGTAGTCCGTGCCACTGTGCAGTGGCGGTCCGGTCGTACGGGCCGCACCAACTGCGGCGTTGGGCGCACTGACCGGCTGGTCCATGGCAGCGGTACCGGCGGTGTCCGAATGGTTCTCCGCCAGTTGGTTGAGGCCGAGCCCGATCGCGACGACGGCGACCGCGGCGACCGCCACCACCGGAGCGGTGCGCCGGGCCCACCGGTGCCGGCGGCGACCTGGGCCGGTGGGTGTGCCGCGCCCCGGGTCGGCCGGGGAGGCCCCGGCTGGCCGGCGAACGCTACCTCCCTGCGCCGGCACGATCACGGGCCTACCGGTCGGCGGTGCGTCCTCGTCCACCGGGACGCCGGTCGGCGGTGGCTCGGCCGCGGCCAGCGCGGCGGCCAGCCGGTCCGCGATCGCCGGCGGCAGCTCCGGGGTCGGCTCGGCCCACCGGCTCAGGTCGGCGCTGACCGCCGTGACCGCGGGGGCCAGCAGCGCGTACGCCTGTGCCCAGGCCGGGTCGGCGTCCACCAGCCCGGCCACCTCCGCCTGCTGCGGGGTGCCGTCCAACGCCCCGCCGAGGTAGTCAGCGAGCAGGTCGTCGTCGACCTCCCGGAACCCCTCGGTCGTCACGTGTCCTCCTGATTGGCGTCCTGCCGGTACCGGCCCGACCCCGATCCGACGCCCTCCGCCGGGCGGGGGTTCCCCGTGGTGACGCCCGGCACGTCCGCGGCCGGGCCCCCGGTCGGGTCACGCTGGGCTGTGCGCGTCCCGGTGCCGGCGGCCGGACGGAGATGCCCGAGCAGCACCGCCAGTCGGGCCCTGCCCCGGGCACATCGGCTCTTCACCGTCCCCTCGGCGACACCGAGGATCCGGGCGACCTCGGCGACCGGATAACCCTGCACGTCCACCAGTACCAGGGCGGCGCGCTGCTCGAAGGGCAGCGCGGCAAGCGCCTCGCGGACCACCAGCACGGTGTCGTGGTCGTGCGCCGGTGCGGCCGGTTCCACGCCCACGGCGCCCGATCCGTCCGCGGCCCGGGTCCCGTCGGGCAGTGGCACGGTGGGGTGCGCCTGCCGTCGGCGGATCCGGTCCAGGCAGGCGTTGACCACGATCCGGTGCAGCCAGGTGGTGACCGCCGAGTCGCCCCGGAAGCGACTGGCGGCCCGATGGGCGGACAGCAGCGCGTCCTGGAGCGCGTCGGCGGCCTCCTCGCGGTCGCCGAGCGTCCGCAGCGCCACCGCCCAGAGCCGGTCGCGGTGCCGGTGGAACAGCACCGCGAAGGCGTCCCGGTCCCCGTCGACGTGGGCGCGCAGCAGATCGAGATCCGGTACGCCGTCGCGCCCGTCCATCACCACATCCAGCGGATGCGGCGTCCGGATCGTGGTGAGCGGATCACGACCCCTGGACCGTGATCTCCTGGACGTCGACCTGGAAGCCCCGCTCGCTGGCCGGCAACTTGGTGATCCAGAACAGCAGGTACCGGTATTTCTTGTCGGGGTCGAATCCGTTGAAAGCCATGGTGGTGCCGTCGTGGTCGTCGAACGGCTGCCCGATGGGGGTCAGCTTGTAGTTCGCGATCAGTTGCCGGTCACCGCTGGAGGTCGACGGCGGGGCGATGGTGCCGGTGAGGAGTTCGGCGGACGCGCCGGTGGCCGACAGCACCGCCTGCACCGACTTGACGGTGTGCGGCTCACCAAGGTCCAGCCAGACACCCATGCCGGACTTGCGGTTACCGAACTTGGCCGCCGTGTACGTGTCGGTTTCCCAGCCCTTGTCCGCGTTGCCGTCGATGGCCTTGTCGGCGTCCTTCAGCTCATCACGGACCTGGCTGTCCGGATCGATGATCCGTATGTCCTTCACGGTCAGCTTTCGTACCGTGGTGGCGGCCGGGGTGGCGTCGCCGGCGGGAGCGCTCGAGCTGGGCGTGGCCGCGGCGTTGTTCTTCGGGTCCTTGTCGTCGCCGCCCAGCGCGCTGATCCCGATCAGCAGACCGACCAGGGCGACCGCCAGCAGGCCGGCGATGCCGATGGCGACCTTGCGCCCGCCGGCCGCGGCCAGCGGGGACGGCTCGTCCTCGGTGTCGGCGGTGAACCGCAGCGGCCCACTGGTGTCGAAGTAGTGCTCCTCGGACGGCACGTCCAACCGGGCCAGCTCGGCGGCGAGCACGTCCGACGAGGGCGGCGCGATGCCGGCGTCGAGCAGATCCATGGTCAGGTCGTCCAGGTACGCGGGCACTCCGGCCCGGACCTGGCGAGGCGCTGCGATGCCGCCGGCGGCATCGCGAACCGCGTCCGGGATGGCCGCCCGGCCGTGGCCGGCGGTGGCACCCCGCAGCGGCGCCTCGGCGTGCGGCCAGTGGCCGGTCAGGGCGAAGTAGAGGACGCCGCCGACCGCCCGGATGTCGTTCTCCTGGCTGTCATCACCATCGGTGCGCGCGTCGGCCAGCACCACGCGACCCTCGTCGCTGATCATGACCGTGCCGGGGTGGACGTTGCCGTGCACCATCCCGGTGGCATGCACCGCGGCGAGGGCACTGGCGACGGAGTTGCCGATCGCGGTGGCCCGGGCCGGATCCAGTGGACCCTCGGCCGCCAGGTCGCGCAGGGACTGCCCGTCCACCCACTCGCGCACCACGTAGGCCCGCTCGGCCTCGTCGATCGCGTCGTAGACGCCGACCAGGTTGGGGTGGATGACCCGGCTCGCCGCGACGGCGGCCTGGAGCATTTCGGTGGCGGAGTCGCCGCCCGGGTAACGCAGCACCACCGCGACGGGGCGGCGCAGGATGACGTCGACCCCGCGCCAGACCAGCCGACCCGCGCTGTCGTTGTTGATGTGCTCGACCAGCTCGTACCGCTCGGCGAGAATCTCACCGGCCGTGGGAGCACCGAAGGTCATGACCGGAGGAGCGCTCTCGTCCGCCTCCTGACCCTCGCCGACCTGGGTCACCCGTCCTCCCTCGGTGATCGTGTCGATCGATGGACCCGCACTGCTGGGCATGTGGCTTCCCGCTCTGCCGTCGAAGGAACCGGCCGACCGGTGTCGACGCGCAGCGTCGGCGCCTGCCGTACCCGTCGAGAGCGACCTTACCTGGGTTGCCCGTCTCCCCGACATGTCATCTTCCCGCCGCACTCGGCGGGGTGCCGGGAGTCGGGAAACTCGTCCGGTTACGACCGTTGTCAGCCACGTTGCTGGCACATGTACTAACCAATCTACGGCGTCACCGCAAGTGACCGACGTCGGGGCCGGGACCGGTGCGGTGCTTTCGCCGGCCGACGAGTTCCCGCCGATCGGACCGGCACGCTCAGCCGTACGGCTGGTTATCCACAGGCCGATCCGGTGGCTGAGCGGCGAAACGCGGAGTTGTCCACAGGTGCATCCCCAGCCTGGTGATCCGCAGTAACCGTCCGTGCGGACGGCGACGTCTCGTGTGTGAGCGGTCGCGCTCAGCGACCAAGTCGACGCCGGACCATGCCGACCACCTCGGTGATCTCCCCGATCCGCAGGACCATGGCCAGTCCCAGGTAGGTCCCGCCGATCACCGCTCCACCCACGACGAGCTGGATCGCCGCCTCGGTCCAGCCCGGCGTGTCGTCACCCGGGAGCAGAGCGATCACCAGCCAGCCGACCAGCGCCGCGCCGAGTGCGGCGACCACAACCAGGCCGAGGGTACGCATGATGGCGCCCAACCCGATCCGGCCGACCCTCGGACGAAGCAACCAGGCCGAGCCGATCGCCGCGGCCAGGTAGGACACGGCATTGCCGATCATCATCCCGGCCGCCGCGAAATGCGCGGCGAACGCGGCGAACAGCACGATCTGCACGCCGACCCGCAGCGCGACCACCGGAATGTTGATCAAGGCCGGGGTGCGGGTGTCCGGCAGCGCGTAGAAGGCAAAGGTGAAGAGCTGGCTGATCGCGAAGGGCACCAGGGCGAGCGCGGCGGCCAGCAGCACGGTGGACGTGGCCGTCGCGTTCTCGGCGCTGAACGCGCCGTACCTGAAGACCACCACCGAGATCGGGGTGGACAGCACCGCGTAGCAGACCGCGATCGGCGCGAGCACCGCCGTCACCATCCGGATGCCCCGGGAGAGATCGGCGGTGACGTCGTGGAACCGCCCGTCAGCCGCGGCAGCGGCCATCCGGGGCATCAGCGCGGTGATGATCGAGACGGCGATGATGCCGTGCGCCATCATCAGCAGCAGGAAGACGTTGTTGTAGATGAGGATGCCGGCCTGGTCCTCCCCGGCCGCCCGGGTGAGGAGATTGACCACCACGAAGAGCCCGAGCTGGTTGACGGCCACGTAGCAGAACATCCACGCGCCGAGTTGGGCCAGCTCGCGCAGCCCCAACTCGCGGAAGTCGAACCGCCACCGCCAGCGGAAGCCGACCTTGCGCAGCGCCGGCAGCAGCCCGGCGGTCTGCACCGCCACGCCGAGCAGGGTGCCACCGCCGACCAGCAGGGTCCGCCCCACGCCCATCTCCGACGGCTGTAGCCCCTTCGCCCCGAAGGCCAGGATGTAGAGGCCGAAGGTGCCGATCACCACCAGGTTGTTGAGGATGGGCGCCCACATCGGGGCCGCGAAGTGGCCTCGGGTGTTGAGCACCGCAGCGATCAACGCGCTGACGCCGGTGAAGAAGAGCATCGGCAGCATCAGCCACGACAGGTGCGTGACCAGGCCGGTGTAGCTCTCGTCCTTGCCGCTGGCATAGATGGCGGTCAGCAGGGGTGCCGACGCCATGGCGAGCAGGGCGGCGGCGGCCAGCGCCAGCACCGCCAGGCTGAGCAGCCGCTGGGCGTACGCCTCGCCCCGGTCCGCGTCGCTCTTGCGCCGACGAACCAGCACCGGGATCAGCACGCTGGTCAGCACCCCGCCGAGCAGGAACTCGTACACCTGGTTGGGGAGGAACTGGGCGGTCGTGTAGGCGTTACCGATCAGGTTGCCGAGAGCGGCACCGATCATCAGGTTCCGGATGAAGCCGGTACCCCGGCTCACCAGACTGCCGATCGCCATGACCGCGCTGTTCGCGGCGGCGCTGGTCTCGGCGACGACCTCCGGCGGGGGCGCCGTAGCTTCCACCGCGGGCTGGTTCAGTGGCTCCGCGGAGATGAAAACCGCCCCGTCAGCCGGCGGCACGTTGCCGTCCGGCATGGCGTTGGCGCTGCGGTATAGCCCGCCGCTCATCTCCAGCCTCCAAGGGGTACGTCGAGCCGGGCACCGGCCCGCACGTCACAGACCTTAGTCAACCCCCAGCCGTTAGCCGCGCCCGGCGGATCGGATCACACCCCGGCCCGATAGGCTGGCGATCCCATGTCCGAAGCCTCCGCTCCCCACGCCGCCGACCGCCGCGAACTCACCGCCGCGCAGCGCAACGCCGTCGCCGAACTGCTCCGGGTCTCACCGGTCGCCGACGAGTTGGGCCACCGGTTCGTCCGCGCCGGTCACGAGTTGCACCTGGTGGGCGGTTCGGTGCGCGACGCGCTGCTCGGCCGGCTCGGTGACGACCTCGACTTCTGCACCGACGCGCACCCCGACGAGACGTTGCGGATCATCAAGGGCTGGGCCGAGTCGATCTGGGAGACCGGCCGGGAGTTCGGCACCATCGGCGCCCAGCGCGACGGCCTCCGGCTGGAGATCACCACCTTCCGCGCCGAGTCGTACGACCAGGTCACCCGTAACCCGGTGGTGGAGTACGGCACCAACCTCGACGAGGACCTGAAGCGACGCGACTTCACCATCAACGCGATGGCGGTCAGTCTGCCGGACCACCGGTTCACCGACCCGCACGGCGGGCTGGACGACCTCTCGGCCAAGGTGATCCGTACCCCCGGCACCCCCCGCGAATCGTTCGGTGACGACCCGCTGCGAATGCTGCGGGCCGCCCGGTTCGCCGCCCAACTGCGCTTCGCGGTGCACCCGGACGTGCACACGGCCATGAGCCGGATGGCCGCCGACCTGGACCGGATCACCGCCGAGCGGATCCGGGACGAGTTCACCAAGCTGCTCTGTGGCGACGACCCGATCACCGGGCTGCGGCTGCTGGTCGACACCGGTTTGGCCGAGCGGTTCCTGCCGGAGCTGACCGGGCTCAAGCTGGAGATCGACGAGCACGCCCAGCACAAGGACGTCTACGAGCACACGCTGACGGTCGTCGAGAACGCGGTCTCCTACGAGGAGGAGGGCTGCGACTTCATCCTGCGGATGGCCGCCCTCATGCACGACGTGGGCAAGCCGGCGACGAAGGCCGCCGCCCCCGACGGTCGGGTCAGCTTCCACCACCACGAGGTGGTCGGCGCCCGGCTGACCAAGGCCCGGATGAAGGCGCTGCGCTACCCCAAGGACGTCACCGCGCAGGTGACCGCGCTGGTCGCGCTGCACCTGCGCTTCTACGGGTACGGGCGGGGCGAGTGGACCGACTCGGCGGTACGCCGCTACGTCGCCGACGCCGGTGAGCTCCTGCCCCGGCTGCACAAGTTGACCCGCTCGGACTGCACCACCCGCAACCGGCGCAAGGCAGCCCAGCTCGCGGCCGACTACGACGCGCTGGAGGACCGGATCGCCCGGATCGCGGCCGAGGAGGACCTGGCCCGGGTCCGCCCCGACCTGGACGGAAACGCGATCATGGAGTTGCTGGGCGTACCGCCGGGGCCGGTGGTCGGGCGGGCCTGGAAGCACCTCAAGGAGCAGCGCCTGGAGCACGGCCCGCTGGACCGCGACGCCGCCGAGGCCGAGCTGTTGCGCTGGGCCCGCGCCGAGGGCCTGATCGCGTAGCCCTGGCCGCTACGGCAGATCTTGGAGGCAAAGCGCCCCTCCGGGGGCACCTTCCCTCCAAGATCCACTTTGGCTTCTCCGCAGGGTACGACGTCAGCGGGTCTCGACGGCCGTCCCGTCCACCGACGCGGTGCCCTTGCCGGTCGGGGTGGACGCCGAGCCGAGCCGGGCCAGCAGTCCGGCCAGGTCGATCCCGGTCAGGTCGCTGCCGAGTTGGAGCCCCTGCGCCACGTTGCCGGCCACCGACTTCGTCAACGACGACGCGCCATCGGTGGAGATGACGGTCATCTTGTCGATCGCCCCGATCGGGGCGCTGGCCGCCTCCACGACCTGCGGCAGCACCTTGACCAGCAGGTCCAGCACCGCCGCCTCCCCGTACGCGGCGAACGCCTCGGCCTTGCGCGCCATCGCGTCGGCCTCGGCCTCCCCCTTCGCCAGGATGGCCGCCGCGTCGGCCTGACCCTCCCGCTCCACCGCCTCGGCGATCGCGGAGCGCCGGCGCTGCTCGGCCTCACCCTCCTTGGCACCCTCGATCGCGTTCGCCTCGGCGAGCGCGGCGCGGCGGGCCCGCTCGCCCTCACCGGTGAGCCGAGCCTGCTCGGCCGAGGCCTGTGCGGCGGCGATGACCGACTGGCGCTGTGCGTCCGCGTTCAGCACCGCCGCGTTGCGGGCCGCCTCGGCCTCCTGCTCCACCTTGTAGCGGGCCGCGTCGGCCGGCTTGCGCACCTCGGTGTCCAGTTGCCGCTGCTTGAGCTCGGCGTTGCGCTCGGCCACCTTCTGCTGCTCGGAGAGGATCGCCTGGTCCCGCTCCGCCTGGGCGAGCGGACCGGCCGCCGCGGACCGCGCCTTCGCCGCGTCGATCTCGGCCTGGATGCCGGCCTGCTTGAGGGACAGGTTCCGGTTCGCCTCGGCGATGGCCTCCTCGGCGAGCAGCCGCTCCTGCTCGGCCTGCTGCCGCGCCCGCGCCTCGGCGATCGCCGCGTCCTTGAGCACCCGAGCGGCCTCGGGCCGGCCCAGGTCCTGCAGGTACGAGCCCTCGGCGAGGATGTCCTGGAGCTGGAAGGTGTCCAGTACCAGGCCCTGGTTGGTCATCGAGTGCTCGGCCTCCTCGGCCACCGCGTTGGCGAACGCCGCCCGGTCGCGGATCACCTCCTCGACGGTGAGCCGACCGACGATCGAGCGCAGTGCGCCGGCCAGCACCTCCCGGGTGAAGTTGTCGATCTCGTCCTGCTGGTGCAGGAAACGCTGGGCCGCCGCCCGGATCGCGTCCTCGGTGCCGCCGACCTTGACGATCGCGACGCCGTGCAGGTCGGTGCGGATGCCCTGCTTGCTCACCGCGCCGCGGATGCCGACGTCGATGCGTCGACTCGACAGGTCGAGCGACTGGAGCTTCTGCACCACCGGCAGCACGAAGACCGAGGCGCCCAGCACGACCTTCTGCCCGGACATGTCGGTGGACCGGCCGCCGTCGGCGGTCTGCGTGGTGCGGCCCTTGCGGCCGGTGACGATGAACGCCTCGTTCGGCCCCGCCACCTTGATCCGGGAGAGCACGAAGAGCACCAGGACGAGCACGAGGAGGACCGCGCCGCCGATGGCGATTAACAGGAGCATGGAGGAGTCCCGTCTGGAGGAGTTGTCAGTAGGTCTCGACGTGCACGCTGGTCTCACTGAGCGCCTGCACGACGAAGACCTGTGCGCCGATCGGGATCGGCTGGTCGGCGCGGGCGTAGAGCTTGACCGGCTGACCGGCCACGCGTACCCGGACCTCGCCGTAGCCGCTGACCGGTACCGGGGTGACCACCAGGCCGAGCGCGCCGACCAGGTGGTCCCGGGTGGGGGTGGGGTCCGTGCGCATGTTGCGCGCCGCCCGACTCAGCCGGGAAGCCAACCAACCGGTGGGTACGGCGGCGAGCAGGCCGCCGACCGCCGCGCCCGCGACCATGCCGGGCGTACGCGCGCCGAGCAGTTCGTTGACGATGGCCGCGCCGAAGCCGAACGCACCGGCGAAACCGGCGACCGTCTCGGTCGAGATCGGCCCGTCCACGTCGACGTGCCCGAGATGGAGTAACTCGGTGCCGAGTAGGGCGAGCGCCAGTACCGCGACGCCCGCCCCACCGATGATCAGAAAAATGAGCGTCCCCGTGGCCACGACCTGCACGGTATCGACGCCACGCAACGCCGATCGGCTCCTGCGGCGGGGTTGGTTCCCGTTGCCCGCGCCAGGAACAATGGGTCGATGCGTTGGACCGTGCTCGACTCACCGATCGGCGAGTTCTCCGTGGCGACCGACGGCACGAGCGTCTGCGGCGCGCACTTCGGCCGGGTCGACGCGGCGGTCGAGGCCCCCGACGACGCGGCCTCCCGGCAGGCGGTCGCCGAGCTGCGGGCGTACTTCGCCGGTGAGCTGACCGGCTTCACCGTTCCGGTGTCGGTTCCGCGCGGGTCGGCCTTCGAGCGGGCGGTGTGGCGGGAGATGACCCGGATTCCGTACGGCGAGATGCTGACGTACGGCGAGGTGGCGGGTCTGGTCGGCGATCCCGGGGCGGCACGGGCGGTGGGTGTGGCCTGCAATCGCAACCCGATTCCGGTCATCGTCCCGTGTCACCGGATCGTCGGTGCCGGTGGCAAGCTGGTCGGCTTCGGCGGTGGCCTGCCCCGCAAGGTCAAGCTGCTGGAGTTGGAGGCCCGGGTCGCCTTCGAGCGGGAGGTGCTCGGACTGGGCTGACCGCTGGAGCCGTTCGGTCGTTGTGGCGGCGTGTGCAGAGGGTGAGGATCGATGATGTAGAAAATCGTCGATACCCCTTGGGGGTCCGGATGAGCAAGGACCAGGACAACACCGTCAACCGTCGTCGGCTGCTGCGGCGTGCCGGCACCGTCGCCGCGGGGCTGGCCGGCACCAGCGTGGTCGGCGCGGCCGCCGCCCTGCCCGCCGAGGCCGCGCCCGGTGACCCCGTGCTCCAGGGTTCCGACAACAATGCCGTCAACGCCACCACGCTGCGTAGCTCCTCCAACACCGCCACCCTGCGGCTGGCGAACGGCAAGGTGATCACCGAGCCGAACGGGCGGGTGTTGACCGCGCCGACGTTACGCCTGACACCCAACGGAGAAGGGCTCTCGTCCTCCGCCGAGGTCGGGTCGATCGGGCTGGACACCGCCGGGAACATCTGGGCGGCCACCGGCAGGTACGAGGAGTACGGCAAGGTGGATCGGGTCCACACCAGCACCAATTCGAACCGGATCGTGCCGGTCATACCGCAACGGGTGCTCGACACGCGGACGGCACAGGGGCGGGTCAACATCTACGAGCCCGACAACCCGGACGCCCCGGTCAACCTGGACAGCGCGGGCCGGCTGCTGGGCGGCCACACGATCGAGATCAACCTGGCCCGTTACGTCTATATCAGCGAGGCGACGTTCGGCACCGTGACGGCCGTCGGGTCGCTCGCGGCCGGCTTCCTGCAGATCTTCCCGGGCGGTCTGCCGCGTCCGACGACGTTCGCCACGCTCAACTTCGAGACCGGCCGGACCATGTCGAACGGCTTCATGTCCGGCGTCAACTGGAGCACCGATCGGATCTCCGTCTATGCCCAGCGGACCACCCACGTGGTCATCGACGTGGTCGCGTTCGTGATCGGGTTCGGCCAGGTCTACCCGCAGATACTGCTGCCGAACGACGACTGGCTTCCGTTGAAGCCCGACCGGGCGGCGGTGGCGCGGCAGCGCCGGCCGAGCTGGGAACAGGGCAACTAGACGAAGGAGGCCGGACCCGAGTGGGTCCGGCCTCCTTCGGTGCTGCTGGTGGTCAGCGGGTCAGCGCTCGACCTCACCGGCGATGAACTCCTCCACGGCCTGGTGGGCGTCGTGGTCGGCGTACTGCACCGGCGGGGACTTCATGAAGTACGACGAGGCCGACAGGATCGGGCCGGCGATCTTCCGGTCCAGCGCGATCTTCGCGGCCCGAACGGCGTCGATGATGACGCCGGCCGAGTTCGGGGAGTCCCACACCTCGAGCTTGAGCTCGGCGTTGAGCGGGGTGTCGCCGAACGAGCGACCCTCCAGGCGGATGTACGCCCACTTGCGGTCGTCCAGCCACGGCACGTGGTCCGACGGGCCGATGTGCACGTCGCTCTTGCTCATCTCGTGCGGGATCTGCGAGGTGACCGACTGGGTCTTCGAGATCTTCTTCGAGACCAGCCGCTTGCGCTCCAGCATGTTCATGAAGTCCATGTTGCCGCCGAAGTTGAGCTGGTACGTGCGCAGCAGCTCGACGCCGCGGTCCTCGAAGAGCTTCGCCAGCGCGCGGTGCACGATGGTGGCGCCGACCTGGCTCTTGATGTCGTCACCGACGATCGGCAGGCCCGCGTCCTCGAACTTCTTCGCCCACTCGGGGTCGGAGGCGATGAAGACCGGCAGGGCGTTGACGAACGCGCAGCCCGCCTCGATCGCGGCCTCGGCGTAGAACTTGGCGGCCTGCTCGGAACCGACCGGCAGGTAGCAGACGACGACGTCGACCTGCGCGTCGCGCAGCGACTGCGCCACGTCGACCGGGGTGGCGTCGGACTCCTCGACGATCTCACGGTAGTACTGGCCCAGACCGTCGAAGGTCGGGCCGCGCTGCACGCTGACGCCGGTCGGCGCCACGTCGCAGAGCTTGATGGTGTTGTTCTCGCTGGCGACGATCGCCTCCGCGAGGTCCATGCCCACCTTCTTGGCATCCACGTCGAACGCCGCGACGAACTCCACGTCGGAGACGTGGTAGTCGCCGAAGGTGACGTGCATGAGACCCGGGACGCGGTCGTTCGGGTCGGCATTCCGGTAGTACTCGACGCCCTGAACCAGGGACGAGGCGCAGTTACCCACACCGACGATGGCGACGCGGACGGAGCCCATAGCGTCTGCCTCCTTCTTTTCTGTCACGGCCGCTCTTTCCTGGTCTCTCCAGGCGGAGGCGGGCTGATGTCTTCTCGTCGGCCACCGGCCGTCCCGGTTTGCGGGACCGTCGGGGCTCGGCCGGAGCGCTCATTGGCAATGAGCTCCTCCAACCAGCGGACCTCACGCTCACAGGCGTCAAGGCCGTGGCGCTGCAGTTCCAAGGTGTAAGCGTCGAGGCGCTCGGCCGCCCGGCCCAGCACGTCACGAAGCCCTTCGCGACGCTCCTCGATCTTGCGGCGGCGACCCTCCAGAATGCGCAGTCGGGTCGCCTGGTCGGTCCGGGCGAAGAACGCGAAGTGCACCCCGAAGCCCGTGTCGTCGTACGTCTCGGGCCCGGCTTGTGCGATGAGCTGGGCGAAGCGTTCCTTGCCGTCCGCGGTGATTTTGTAGACCACCCGACCTCGTCGGCTGGTCAGTGCGGGAACCTCCTCGGCGGTGGCGGGCGTCTCGGCGGCTTCGGTGATCCATCCCGACGCCTGCAACCTGCGCAGAGTGGGATAGAGCGAGCCGTAGCTGATCGCCGCCCGGATCGCGCCGAGTTTGGCGGTCAGCTCCTTGCGCAGCTCATAGCCGTGCATCGGAGACTCCTGCAGGAGGCCGAGGATGGCGAACTCGAGCACAGGCCACCCTCTCTTTACCCTCCGGCGCTGAGTGGTAACCGCCGCGATGTATCGGACCGATACATCGCACGTTAGCGGGTCGCGGAGTCCAGGGCAAACCCCGAATCCGGGGTGTCTCCGTCACGGATAGTGACCGTGGTCGCCTGGTCGGGCCGGACCGCGTACCCTTCTCCGCATGCGTACGCAGCGCCAGGTCGTCGACTACTCGCTACAGAAGCGAGCGGTGCTGCGTGAGCTCCTGGCGGGCCGGGTCGGCACGTACGACGTCTGCGACGCGTCGCCCTACCTGAAGAACGCCGCCCGGTTCCACGGCGAGCCGACCGACCGGCGTTGCCCCATCTGCCGGAGCGAGAACCTGACCCTCGTCCACTACATTTACGGGGACGAACTCAAGCAGTCCGCCGGGCAGGCCCGGACACTGGCCGAGTTGCCCGTGCTGGCGATGACGCTAAGTGAGTTCCAGGTCTTCGTGGTGGAGGTGTGTCTCGGCTGTGACTGGAACCATCTCGTCGAGCAGTACCTGCTCGGCCGGGACGGTCTGACCGGCGACGGCGACGTCGCGGGCGAGCAGGACGTGGCCGGCACCGGTGGTGTCGGTCGGCGGAGGCGAGAGGCGCAACGGTGATCCGAGCTGGCTCGACCGGCCCCGGGGCCGCAGATGTGACCCGGGACGGCCGACCGCTCGTTGGTCTGATTAGCCCGATTGATACAGCAATGCCCCCGGCGAACCGGCACCCCCGTGCCGGCGTTACGGGTGAAGCAACTCACGGCAACCCGGTGGCGGCGCAGTCGCGCCCCACCGCGACCGGCAGGGTGTGAGGAATGAACTCGTACGGCGATCCCAGTTCTGCGCGCGGGCGGGCCCAGTACCCGGGCCCGGACGGCGACCCCGGACCGGGCGCGGACGACGCGTACCGCCGATCCGGCGACGACGCTCGCGGAGGCGGCTGGTCGGCACCGGAGGGTGCCGCACCCCCCGGCCGTGCCCCGGTGACACCCCGGGCCGCCGGCGGGCGAGCCTCGGTCGGCGGTTCGGCCGCCGTACCGCCGCGCGGTGGTGCCGCCGCCGGCTCCGCCTCGGTGGGCCCCGCCGCGGCCGGCCGGGCCGGTCGTGCCTCGGTGCCGGTGTCGCCGGCACCCGGTGCGGCCGCCGGTCGTGCCGGCGCGGGCCGCGCCTCGGTGCCGGTCTCTCCGGCGCCGGGCGGACCAGCGGGCCGGGCCAGTGTCGGGTCCGCATCCGTGGGCGCCGCCTCGGCCGGCCGGGCCAGTGTCGGCTCCGCGTCGGTGGGTGGCCGGGCCGCGGTCGCCCGGGCGAGCGTCTCCCCGGTCTCCGGTGGCCCGGGTGGCCCCGGTGGGCCTGGTGGACCGAACGGCCCCGGTCGGGGCGGTCGAGGTGCGGGTGACCCGAGCGGGATGGCCCGCGCCAAGAAGCGCAAGCGGACGAACCTGCTGATCGCCGGGTTCGCGGTCTTCATCATGCTCGCCGGCATCGGCGTGGTTGGGTTCACCTACTACTCGACCAACGTGGTGCTGCCCGACGAGATCACCCCGCCCCAGGCGACCACGCTGTACGCGGCGGACAACAAGACGATCATCGCGAAGGTGGGTGACCAGAACCGCACCCTGGTGACCATCGAGCAGATCCCGGAGTACGTGCAGCACGCGGTGGCCGCCGCCGAGGACCGGAACTTCTACCGGCACTCCGGTGTGGACTACAAGGGCATCGCCCGGGCCGCCTGGAACAACGTCTCCGGCGGCGACAAGCAGGGTGCGTCCACGATCACCCAGCAGTACGCGCGTAACGCCATCGACAACCTGAAGGACGACACCTACGGCCGTAAGGTGAAGGAGGCGATCTTCGCCTCCAAGCTGAACGACGAATACACCAAGCCGCAGATCATGCAGCACTACCTCAACGTCATCTACTTCGGTCGGGGCGCGTACGGCATCGAGGCGGCGGCGCAGACCTACTTCGGCAAGTCGGTGAGCGCACTCAAACCCGACGAGGGCGCGGTGCTCGCCGCCCTGATCAAGCAGCCGGAGCCGAGCGCCACCCACCAGGGGTACGACCCGGCGATCAACCTGCCGGCCGCCCAGGATCGCTGGAACTACGTGATCGAGGGCATGGTCAAGGAGGGGTGGCTGGGCGTGGCCGGCATGCCGGAGCGGCCCACCGCGTACCCGAAGAACATCAAGTCCCCCAAGAAGGGCGGCATCGGCATCGACTACGGCGTCGACACGCCGTACGGCAACGTGATCAACTACGTCCGCGAGGAGATGCGGGACAAGGGCATCTGCGTGGACAAGGACACGCTGGTGACCGCCGAGAAGCCGCTCTGTTCACAGGCCCTGATGGCCGGCGGCTATCGGATCCGCACCACGATCGACACCAAGATGCAGGCCGCGGCGGTCGCGACCGCCCAGCGCAAGACCAAGGGCTCCGAGCTCGCCGACCAGCCGAAGAACCTGATGGCGGCGGTGGTCGCGATCGACCCGCAGAACGGTCGGGTGGTCGCCTACTACGGCGGCGACAACGGCACCGGCACCGACTACGCCGGCAAGAACACCGACATCGCCGGCAATATCAGCGGCGGTCACTCACCGGGCTCCAGCTTCAAGATCTATACCCTGGCCGCCGCACTCAAGGCCAACAAGGCGATCGAGTCCCGCTGGAAGGGCAAGGCGTTCACCCCGGAGGGCACCAAGTTCAAGGTCAGCAACGCCGGCGACGATGACCCGGACTGTCACAACTCCTGCACGCTCCGGGTGTCCACGCTCAAGTCGCTGAACGTGCCCTTCTATCACGTCACCGAGGACATCGGCGCCGACAAGGTGATCGACATGGCCAAGCAGGCCGGCGTCACCACCATGTGGCGTACCGACGTCGACCCGGCGAAGCCGTACGACCTGACCAAGAGCGACCCGAAGGACCTCGCGCCGTCGCCGTTCTTCAACGTGGTCGGCTACGGCCAGTACCCGATCACCGTGCTGGACCACGCCAACGGTGTGGCCACCTTCGCCAACGGGGGCGTCTACAACAAGGCGCACTTCCTCTATTCGGTGGAGAAGCAGAACCCCAGCACCGGTAAGTGGGACAAGGTCGCCACCGAGAAGCTCGACTCGAAGCGGCGAGTCGAGCAGGACGTGGTGGCCGACGTGACGTCGGTGCTGAAGGACTACCCGGCCGCGGTCCATCACAAGCTCGACGACGGCCGCAAGGCCGCTTCCAAGACCGGTACCTGGGAACTCCGGGGCGACAGCTCCGACAACGGCGATGCCTGGATGATCGGCTACACGCCGCAGCTGGCCACCGCGGTCTGGGTCGGCAACGTGAAGGATCGCAAGCCACTCATCCTCAAGGACAACCGCAAGGTCAGCGGTGGCAACCTGCCCGGTGACATCTGGGAACGGTTCATGAACGAGGCGCTGAAGGGCAAGGACAAGCTCGACTTCCCGCCAGCGGCGAACAAGGGCGACCCGAACTCCGGCGACGGTGAAGCGGCACCGCCGCCCCCGCCGCCGGCGGGCCAGCCGACCATCCCCGGTCTGCCGACCTGCGACCCACTGACCAACCCGTTCTGCCCGCGTAACGACGGTGGCAACGGCGGCAACAACCAGAACCCCGGCGGCCCCGGTAACGGGGGTAACGGCGGCAACGGCGGAGCTGGCGGCGGTCTGCTGCCCGGTCTGCCACCCAACCGGGACTGATCCGTATCGCTCAACGCCGCCGCCGGCCGGACACCTGTCCAGCCGGCGGCGGCGTTTGCGTGCCCGGAACACCGTGCCGCGACGGGACGCGCACCCCGGTCGTACGGCAGGATGCCTCTTCATGAGCACCCAGTCGACGCCCGGCATCGACGACGCCGGAACCACCGACCACCCGTCCCGCTCCGACGGGTTCGTCCGCGGCATCTCCGGCGTGATCGGCGGGCCGCTGGGCGACCACGCGACGGCGCTCAACCGGCCGGCGGGTGGGGAGCGCCGGTTCTGGACCGCGGTCCGGATCGTGCTAGCGCTGGCCTGCCTCACGCTAGCCCTGCACTGGGTGCAGAAGTCGCCGTGCCAGGACGGCGCCTGGCAGAACAACACCCAGTACACCCGGTTCTGCTACACGGACGTGCTCGCGCTCTATTACGCCGAAGGGCTCAACGAGGGCAAGGTGCCCTACCGCGACCACCCGGTCGAGTATCCGGTGCTGACCGGCTACTTCATGGGTGCACTGGGCCTGCCGGTGCACGCCATCGGTGACGGCGACCCGAGCATCAACCAGGGCCAGTGGTTCTACAACCTCAACGCGCTGGTGCTCGGCGCGCTCGCGGTGGCCACGGTGGCGGTGATCCTCGCGCTACGCCGCAAACGACCCTGGGATGCGGCGCTGTTCGCGCTCGCACCGGCACTGCTGCTCACCGCCACCGTCAACTGGGACCTACTCGCCGTGGGTCTGGCCGCGTTCGGCCTACTGGCCTGGGCCCGACGACGACCGGCGGTGGCCGGCGTACTGCTCGGGCTCGCCGGCGCGGCCAAGCTCTGGCCGCTGTTCCTGCTGGGCCCGGTGCTCGTGCTCGCGCTGCGTGCCGGACGGATGCGCGCCGCACTCACCGCGACCGGCACGGCGATCGCCGCGGTGGCACTGGTGAACCTGCCGGCCGCGCGGTCCTACCCGGACAACTGGGGCCGGTTCTTCGAGCTGAACACCACCCGACCGATCGACTGGGGAACGCTCTGGTACATCGGGCGCTACCTGGACGGCAAGGTCGGCAACGACCCGGCTCAGCTCGGCCCGTTCGAGTGGCTGAACGCCAACATCCCCACCCTGAACACCCTCTCGTACGCCCTCTTCGGGCTGGCCTGCCTCGGCGTGGCGGTGTTGGCGCTGCGGGCGCCGCGCCGGCCACGGCTCGCCCAGCTCGCCTTCCTGGTCGTCGCCGCGTTCCTCATCTTCAGCAAGGTATGGTCCCAGCAGTTCGTGCTCTGGCTGCTGCCGCTGGCGGTGCTGGCCCGGCCCAAGTGGGGTGCCTTCCTGGCCTGGCAGCTCGCCGAGGTGTGCTACTTCGCGGCCTTCTATGGCGAGCTGCTGGGTGCGGCGACCAGCCGCCCGGTCTTCCCGGAGGGAGTGTTCGTGCTGGCCGCCACGCTGCGGCTGACCACCGTGGTGGTGCTCTGCGTGCTGGTCATTCGGGAGATCCTGCACCCCGAGCGGGACGCGGTGCGGATCAACTACGCGGACGACCCGGACGGCGGCGTCCTCGACGGCGCACCCGACGAGCCCTGGTTGGACCGATGGCGCCAGCGCCCGAAGCGCACCGAAACCCCGCGCGACCTAGCCACCACCGCCACCTGATCCGCAGAGGATTCCTACGGCGCCAGCCGAATCAGAGCCGGTAGACCACCGCGTCGCCGACGTCCTGGCGGGTGATGCCGAGCGCGTCGACCGGCGCGTCGATGCTGATCTCCCACGGTGTGCCGGCCACCTGGCCGCGCAGCAGCACCACCGTGCGGACGCCGAACAACCGCAGGTAGTCGATGCTGGTCTTGTCCGGGAACGACTGGCTCACCCGGCGAACGTCGTCCAGCTGACGCGGGGTGAAGCCGCTGCCGCCGTTCACCACGTCCGGGAAGCCGCTGGTCGACCAGAGCATCACGTGCTGGTCCAGGCTCTGGTTGCTGGGCAGCACCAGAAGAGGTCCCTCCGCCGTACGCAGCGCCGCCGGCTGGGTCGGCACCACCGGATGCGGGGTGGTGTTCAGGCCCTCGACGGCGACCAGCAGCAACGGCAGCAGGGTGGCCAACCGCAGCCACGGCCCCGGCCAGGACGGGATGCGCTGCGCCGCCAACTCGCGGACCCGGTCGGTGAGGGCGGTGACCGCGCCCGCCGCGAGCAGACCGAGCAGCAGCGTGGTCCAGAGCATCAACCGACCCGGCGTACGCAGCGCGCTCCAGCCCGGCGCGTGCTCGAACAACGGGACGTAGGTGAAGCTGCCGTCGAAGAAGCGGGTGCCCATCGCGAAGGCCATCGTCACCAGCACCCCGGCGAGCAGCAGCAGCCGGTGCCGCAGCCGCCACACCGAGAAGAACAGCCCGCCGGCGGCCAGCGCGTAGAGCACGAAGCCCGGCAGCAGGGTCATCTCCGGGTGCCACGGCAGGGCCGCCCGGGCACCCTCGTGCAGCCCACCCCAGATCCGCGACTCCGCCGGTGCGGTCACGAAGCCGGACGCCGGCGGCGAGAAGATGTCGATGTCGCCGATCGTGCGCTCGGCGTACGGGTGCAGCTCGGTGACCTTGAAGAACGGGTACGCCATCAGCAGACCCACCCCGGCGAAGAACACCCCGCCGACCAGGTCGGCGACGAGCAGCCGGCGGCCGAACAGCGGTGCCGTACCGGTCCGGAGCCGCCGCGCCAGGAAGAGGATGGCAGCGACCACCACCACGCCGGCCAGGAAGTACGCGAACGGCAGGCCGATGCCGAAGCCGAGGCTGAGCTGCCAGGCCGCCACCAGCCAACCGGCGTAGACCCAGCCGTCGTGGCGGCGCTCAGGGCGGTAGCCGTGGCGCAGCGACCAACCGTGCCCGCGCGCCAGCATGGCCAGCGCCAGCGGGATGCCGCCGTTGGAGAGCACGTGCAGGTGCCCGGCCTGCGCCAGCAACCACGGCGCGTAGGTGTAGCCGACCCCGGCGACCGCCGCGCCGATCCGGCCCGCGCCGAGCTGCCGGGCCAGCGCGTACGCCCCGAGCGTGGCGAGCGCGTGCGCCAGCACGAACATGATGTTGTAGCGCAGCACCGCGTCCTCGGGGCCGCTGCCGAGCATGCCGGCCGGGGCGTAGCCGAGCAGCGTGTCGGAGAACGCGAAGCTCCACAGCTCGGGGAAGAACGTGTTGGACTGCCACAGGTGCGCCGGGTCGGCCAGCAGGATGTGCCCCGACCAGGCCATCTGCCAGGCCTGCAGACTCGGGTCCCAGTAGTCCTGCGGGAGCGTGTAGCGCGGGTAGCGCAGCGTCGGCCACGTCATCAGAACGGCCAACGCCAGCGCACCGAGGGCCGCCAGCGTCCACTCGTGGATCAGGGCCCGCCCGACGGCCCGGGTCGCCCGACTGATCAGGGAGGGCACCGGCTCCGGCGCGGAGGCGAACGCCTCCCAGCGCTCGGGTGTCACCGGCTTGGGCTCGCCGTCGGGCGTCGCGTCCTTCCCGACGTCCCCTACCCCGGCCTTGCCCTTCCCCGTTTTGCCCTTTCCTGCCTTGCCCTTGGCAGGTACGTCCTCGGTGCCCTTGTCCTCGCTGGCCTTGTCCTTGCCGGAATCGTCCTTGGCGGCCTTGTCCTTCTCGGTGCTGCTCTGGCCCGTCTTGTCCGCACCGCCGTTGGCCTTGGCGAGATCCGCCTCGTCCGTACCACCGTTGGTCTTGGTGGGTTCCGCCTCGTCCGTACCACCGTTGGTCTTGGTGGGTTCCGCCGTGCCCTTGTCGCCGTTGTTCCTGGCGGGACCCGGCTCGGGTGCGTCACCCGTTGCGGTCGCGGTCTTCCCGCCCGAGTCGAGGGCGGCGTCCGTGGGGGCGGCGGTGCGGGCGGGCGGGGTGCCCGTGGCGGGCGGGGTGGCCGGTCGGATCTCGCCGTTGCCGGTGGAGGTGGGCCGGGCGCTGCCGGTCCCGGACTGTCCGGTCGTCATGCTGCCGGGATCTCCGTTCCGAGCTGCTGACGGAGGAAGTCGATGTCGGCCGCCTGACCGGTCACGCCTCCCGGGGTCTCGACGACCACCGGCGCACCGGCAGCCCGGATCACCGCCACGACCAGCTCCGGGTCGATCGTCCCGCCGCCCAGGTTGTCGTGCCGGTCCTGGCCGGAGTTGAACGCGCCCTTGGAGTTGTTGGCGTGCACCAGGTCGATCCGCCCGGTGATCGCCTTGACCCGGTCGACCAGACCGAGCAGTTCCTCACCGCCGGCGTACGCGTGGCAGGTGTCCAGGCAGAAGCCGACCTCGTGGTCGCCGATGGCGTCCCAGAGTCGGGCCAGCGCGTCCAGTCGGCGGGCGCACGCGTTGTCGCCGCCGGCGGTGTTCTCGATCAGCACCGGGACACCGAAGCCGCCGGAGTCGGCGGCGTAAGCGAATGTCTTGCGCCAGTTGTCGAAGCCCACGGCCAGGTCGTCCCCGGCATTGACGTGCCCACCGTGGACGATCAGGCCCTTGGCGCCGATCGCCGCGGCTGCGGTGGCGTGCCCGAGCAGCAGCTTGCGGCTGGGGATCCGGATGCGGTTGTTGAGGGTCGCCACGTTGATGACGTACGGCGCGTGCACGTAGAGGTCGACCTCGGCCGCGCGCAGCCGCTCGGCGTCCTCCCGCGGCTTGGGCGCCTTCCACCCCTGCGGGTCGGAGAGGAAGAACTGCACGGTGTCGGCGGACCGTGCGGTCGCCTCCGCCAGCGGGTCGGTCGAATCGACGTGGGCTCCGATACGCATGCGAGCGAGCCTACGTCGCGACCCCGACGGGTGGGGTGAGGGTCGGCGCGCCGAGGCCGCCGGCCGCGTCACCGGGCGGACCGACGATCGTTGATGAGTTGGAGCCGGCGGTCAACGCCCGGTACCGCTGGCGGCGCGAGCGCCGCGTACGGCGACCGGTGGCCGACGGACCGACAGCGAGGTCACCCCCGCCGCGCGGCCCGGCGTGGCGGGGGCGGCCCCTCGGGGCACCAGATCCGGTCGATGAAGAATCTCGGAAATTTGTGCTTTTCCCCCCGACAAGGTACGAGAGCCGTTGTATCGTCAGATAACAACACGATAAAAGCTCCGCGGGGCGTCTTCGGTCCAACCTCATCGGTGTGGTCGTTCCTCCCCAGGTCCCACCCAAGGAATGCGGACGGGACGCCCCGCGGCCTCGTTGACGGGGGCCCACCACCGACCGGTGACGGTTGGCCGGCGGGCCCCCGTCGGCACGCCTGGGCGCTGACCCGACCGCCCCGGGCATGATCGTCCGGACCGGGTATCCTGGTCCGGTTGTCCGCGTCCGGCCGGGTTCCCCCGGCACGTGCGGGCACGACGCACGACCTCCTGCCACGGAAGGACCGTGGCCGCTTAGCCCACAGGAGGTGAGCACGTCTTGCGTCATTACGAAGTTATGGTGATCCTCGACTCCAGCCTCGAGGAGCGCACCGTCGCCCCGTCGCTCGACACGTACCTGAACGTGATCCGGACCGCGGGTGGCTCGGTTGAGAAGACCGACGTGTGGGGCCGCCGGCGCCTCGCGTACGAGATCAACAAAAAGGCTGAGGGCATCTACGCCGTCATCGACCTGCAGGCCACGCCTGCCGCGGTGGCTGAGCTGGACCGTCAGCTGCGACTCAACGAGTCCGTGCTGCGCACCAAGGTCATCCGACCGGAGATGCGCTAAGCATTCAAACCCCGGTTCGTCCGGATCAGCCTCCGCGGCTCTGTCGTACGGCTCTGGGAGCCTGTACGACGAGACGTTGAGTGCGCGAGGAGATGGTCATGGCAGGAGACACCACCATCACGGTCATCGGCAACCTGACCGATGACCCCGAGTTGCGATTCACCCCCTCCGGGGCTGCGGTCGCCAAGTTCCGGGTCGCTTCGACGCCCCGATTCATGGACAAGGCGTCCGGCGAGTGGAAGGACGGCGAGCCGCTGTTCCTCGCTTGCACCGTCTGGCGGCAGGCCGCCGAGCACGTCGCCGAGTCGCTGCAGCGCGGCGCTCGGGTGATCGTGTCGGGCCGGCTGCGTCAGCGGTCCTACGAGACCCGCGAGGGTGAGAAGCGCACCGTCATCGAGCTTGAGGTCGACGAGATCGGCCCGTCGCTGCGCTACGCCACGGCAAAGGTGCAGAAGATGTCCCGCTCCGGTGGAGCGGGCGGCGGCTTCGGTGGCGGCAGCGGCGGTGGTGGTGGCCAGGGTGGCGGCGGAGGCAACTTCGACGACCCCTGGGCTTCGGCCGCACCCTCTCCCGCGCGTGCCGGTTCGGGCGCCAATTTTGACGAGGAGCCCCCGTTCTAATGGCGCCGAGCGCCCGCGATCGCAAACCAGGAGCACGTGCAATGGCCAAGGCTGCGGCACTTCGCAAGCCGAAGAAGAAGGTGAACCCGCTCGACAAGGACGGGATCACCTATATCGATTACAAGGACACCGCGCTGCTGCGCAAGTTCATCTCCGACCGCGGCAAGATCCGCGCTCGGCGGGTGACCGGCGTTACCTCGCAGCAGCAGCGGCAGATCGCCCGCGCGGTCAAGAACGCCCGTGAGATGGCGCTCCTGCCGTACACGGCTACCACCCGCTGAGAGGAGGCACCGATATGAAGATCATCCTGACTCAGGAAGTGTCCGGCCTCGGTGCCCCGGGCGACATCGTCGAGGTCAAGAACGGCTACGGCCGTAACTACCTGCTGCCGCAGGGCTTCGCGATCGTCTGGACCAAGGGCGCGGAAAAGCAGGTCACGGTCATCAAGCGGGCCCGTTCGGCCCGCGAGATCCGGGACCTCGACCACGCCACCGAGGTCAAGGGTCAGCTCGAGGGCCTCAAGGTCAGCCTGAAGGCCCGCGCCGGCGACGGCGGTCGGCTCTTCGGCTCGGTCACGTCGGCCGAGATCGTCGACGCCGTCAAGGCCGCCGGTGGCCCGGTCCTCGACCGGCGCCGGCTGGAGGTGCCCGGTCACATCAAGTCGACCGGCAGCTACCCGGTGAAGATCAAGCTGCACCCCGAGGTGACCGCGTCGTTCAACCTGAACGTCGTTCAGGGCTGACGCCCGCAACACCGCCACCAGGGCCCGTACCGAGCGATCGGTGCGGGCCCTGGTGCATCCAGGGCCGTCGAATGGTCAGCCGATCGGCTGACCGGTCACCGCGCTGATCAGCACCGTGGAAAGGCCCCCACCGACCACCGCAGCGGCAATCGCGATGGTCGCCGACCGCCAGGTGGTGCCGACCCGACGCAGCAGCGCCGCCACCACCAGGCTGCTCACCAGGGCCAGTCCGAAGCGCGGCGAGCCCGCCAGCAGCGACTCCAGCGCGCGCGACCGGGGCGAATCACACCCACCACCGCTGATATCCGTGACACACCCGGCCGGCGCCTGACCGTCCAGGGTCAACAGCCAGACGAAGACCAGCACCGCCGGCAACAGGTAACACGCGGCGGTGTACAACAGCGGCCGGATCGACCCACCGGGATCCGGATCGAGCAGGTCGTCCTCCAGACGCCGCGACCAACCAGCCGAGGCCGCCGACTCGATCCGCCGACGCACCGACGCCGTCCCGACCGGCGACTGGTCCGCCCGACGGCGCGGCCCGGTACGAGGAACCGGGGCGCTGCGCGGGCGCGGAGCCGTGTAGCCGACCACCGGCGACCGGGGCGCCGACGTGGGCAGATCCATCCAGCGCGGGTCGTCACCAGCCAACCGGGTGCCGGACCAGAACACCCCGTCGTCCCGACTCGGCCAGCCCTGAGCAGCAACCGCCCGGTCCGACGTCGGCGGCAACGTCCGGTCCCACTGGTCGTCCTCGACCGCGGACCGCTCCCACTGACCGGTGCGATCGGACAGCTCCCAACCACCGACGCTCTCCGTCTGCGACCACTGACCACTCACGTCCGTGTCGCCCGCCCGGTCCGTACGGGCCGTCGGCGACCACGCGTGCAGACCGGACGCATCCCACGGATCCACCGCAGGCGCGTACGACGGGTCGGGCTCGACCGCCCGATCGGAACCGCGCTCCCACGGGTCGACCGCCGGACGGGACCAGGACTCCTCAGCAGCACGGCGGCTGCGCCGAGTGGGCCGCTCCGCGTCCCGACGGGGCGGCGGCTCGGCCGGCGCGGGATCGAGGTCACCACCGGACCAGATCACCTGGGGCCGGCCCGCCGGCGCACGGCGGGGACGCCGGTCCGGAACCGCCCCGGAGACCGGCTGCTCCTCCGCCGAATCGGCACGCCGACTACCGACGTACCCCTGCTCCTGCGGACGGTCGAGAGTCCACTCCCCGGTGTGATCCGAATCAGGACCCGCACCGATCGCCGGCCGCTCGCGCCAACTCGTCTCGCCGCCCCGCCAACGCGTGCTCGTCACCTCGGCCGCCCGCCAACCGGCCCCGGAACCCGGCCGGGCTCGCTCGTCACCGTCACCGTCACCGTCGTCGTCGTCCGGCGCGGCGTGCCGGCCACCACCGTCAGCGCGTTCGACCCCCGACTCCAGAGCCCACCGGGGCAGGTAGGCGTCGACCGGCTCGTCCTGCCCACGGTCCAACGCGCGCCGCCGGCTGGAGGTGCGATAGCGCCCGTCCTCGTCGTACGGATCGACCGGAAGCGACGACGCGGAATCACCCCACGAAGCGGTCGGCTGGCGCTCGCGCGGGCTGCCCTCCCCGCGTCCCCAGTCCCGGTAATTCACGGCCGGAGTGTGACCCTTCTGAACCGAAAGCGGAATCCGCTGTCCAGGTGTAGCCGTTCGCTGGAGATAGTACGGGACGATCGTGTCACCAGGCCGACCGAAATATTCTCCTCCACAGGCTGGGGAACACGTATCAGCAGGTCAGAGCACTGGAGCCGAGAATTCCCCAACAGTTGTCCACAGGCTGTGCACACGCTGCGCACATGCTCGCCCACCAGCATCCACAGGTTGTCCCGAGGCTCATCCACCGGCTTTGTTGGCCGCTGACCTCGGGGTCCGTAAGGTTGGCCCCCGACCGCCGGCGCGATGGCCCCCGATCGACCGGCCTGGTCGGACGGGAAGTGTCGCACCCAGGCGGTAAAGCTGGGACCGGATCCGGCGCAGTGGAGGGGGGACCCGTGTCGGTCACCGACGACATGCGGGCAGAGCCACGTTCCGGTGGCCAACCACCCGTGCAGCGGGACGGCCAGTTCGACAAGACCCCACCCCAGGACGTCGCAGCCGAGCAGTGCGTCCTCGGCGGCATGCTGCTGTCCAAGGACGCCATCGCCGACGTCGTCGAAATCCTCAAGACCAACGACTTCTACCGGCCCATCCACGCCACCATCTTCGACATCATCCTCGACATCTACGGTCGGGGTGAGCCGGCAGACTCGATCACCGTGGCCGCGGCGCTCGCCGACTCGGGCGACCTGGTGCGTGTCGGCGGTGCGCCCTATTTGCACACCCTCATCGCCAGCGTGCCTACCGCCGCGAACGCCGCCTACTACGCGCGGATCGTCAGCGAGCGGGCGGTGCTGCGCCGGCTGGTCGAGGCCGGCACCAAGATCGTGCAGCTCGGCTACGGCACCGCCAACGGCGGCAGCCGAGACGTCGACGACGTCGTGGACCTTGCCCAACAGGCCGTCTACGACGTCACCGAGCGCCGGGTCAGCGAGGACTTCGCGGTCCTGGCCGACATGTTGCAGCCGACGCTGGACGAGATCGAGGCGGTGGGGGCGCAGGGCGGGGTGATGACCGGCGTGCCGACCGGCTTCACCGACCTGGACCGACTGCTCAACGGCCTGCACCCTGGGCAGCTCATAATCGTGGCCGGACGGCCCGGTTTGG
Organism: Micromonospora vulcania; assembly: GCF_042658605.1. NCBI lineage: Bacteria > Bacillati > Actinomycetota > Actinomycetes > Micromonosporales > Micromonosporaceae > Micromonospora > Micromonospora vulcania. Next base: position 197,341 of record NZ_JBHSQS010000011.1, read on the forward strand.
GAAAGAGCACGGCAAGTATGGACTTTGCTCGAAATGCAGCCATTCGTGCCAACCAGGCAGCCGCCATCTTCTCGCTGGAGATGAGCAAGGTCGAGATCGTCATGCGACTGCTCTCCGCGGAGGCGCGGGTGCCGCTGCACGTGCTGCGCAGCGGGCAGCTCTCCGACGACGACTGGACGAAGCTGGCCCGGTGCATGGGCGAGATCAGCGAGGCGCCGCTCTTCGTCGATGACACGCCGAGCATGAACCTGATGGAGATCCGGGCCAAGGCCCGGCGGCTCAAGCAGCGGCACGACCTCAAGATGATCGTGGTCGACTACCTCCAGCTGATGACCTCACCGAAGCGCACCGAGAGCCGGCAGCAGGAGGTCGCGGACCTGTCCCGGGGCCTGAAACTGCTGGCCAAGGAGGTCGAGTGCCCGGTCATCGCGGTGAGCCAGCTGAACCGTGGCCCCGAACAGCGCACCGACAAGCGCCCGCAGCTGTCCGACCTGCGCGAGTCGGGTTGCCTGACGGCAGAAACCCGAGTGGTACGCGCGGACAACAACAACGAGATCACTCTCGGTGAGTTGTTGGCCGCCGGCGCAAAGGACATTCCAGTCTGGGCGCTTGATGAGAGCCTGCGCTACACCCCCCGCACCATGACCCATGTCTTCCCCAGCGGCACCCGAGAGGTGTTCCGGCTAACCCTCGCGTCCGGCAAGCAGATCGACGCGACGGCGAACCACCCCTTTCTCACGTTTACCGGATGGGTACCCCTGGGAGATCTGTCGGCCGGAGATCGACTCGCCACGCCACGCCACCTGCCGCCCCCGATGGCGATCCGTCCGTGGGTTGACGCGGAGGTCGTGATGCTGGCGCACCTACTTGGTGACGGCTCTTTCGTGCGGCGCCAACCGATCCGATACGCCAGCCGGGACGAGTTGAACCTGCAGGCCGTGACGGAAGCGGCGAAGCACTTCGGGATCTCTGCCATCCGCGACGACCACGCGGCGGCGAGGGTGACCACTCTCCGGCTGCCCGCCCCCGATCGGCTGGCCCGCGGTCGGCGTAACCCCATCGCGGCGTGGCTGGACGAACTGGGGCTCTTCGGCCTCAGGTCGCATGAGAAGTTCCTTCCCCAGGCGTTGTTCAACCTGCCCAAGGAACAGGTCACCACGTTCTTGCGGCACCTGTGGGCCACGGACGGCTCGGTGACCGTCAACAGTTCGAGCCGCGGTGGGCGCATCTACTTCGCGTCCACGAGCCGTCGAATGCTCGAGGACGTCTCTCGGCTACTCCTCAGGTACGGCATCACCGCTCGGCTGAGGGCAGTACCCGTGGTTGGGCACCGGCCGCAGTACACGCTCGACATTTCGGGGCGGGATGACCAGCTACGGTTCCTACGCGAGATCGGCGTACACGGACAGCGGTCGGAGGGTTGCGAGGCTCTGCTCGCCGCGCTGGAGTCGACGGAGAGCAATACCAACGTCGACACGGTGCCGCGCGAGGTTTGGACCAGGGTGAGGGAGATCCTGGTCGAGCAGGGAATGACCCACCGCGAGTTCGCGAAGGCCATCGGTACCCAGTTCTGCGGCAGCGCGCTGTGGAAGCGCGCACCGAGCCGGTCCCGGCTGGCGAAGATCGCTGCTGTCCTCGACGCGGCCGACTTGGACCTGCACGCCACCAACGACATCTTCTGGGACTCGATCGTTTCCATCGAGTCGATCGGTGAGCGGGAGGTCTTCGACGCTACTGTGCTGGGGAAGCACAACTTCATTGCCAACGGCATCGCCACCCACAACTCGATTGAGCAGGATGCCGACGTTGTCATCCTGCTGCACCGCGACGACTACTACGACAAGGAGTCGCCGCGGGCCGGGGAGGCGGATTTTATTGTTGCCAAGCATCGAAATGGTCCCACCGACACGGTGACCGTGGCGGCCCAGCTGCACCTGTCCCGCTTCGTCGACATGGCCATCGTCTGAGCGACGCAGCACCCCGTGCCGATCAGCCCAGCAGCGGGAACCAGCCGGCCGACTCGCCGAGCTCCAACCGGTCCCGGTCGGTGAGCGGGACCCTCCCGGTGGCCTTCAACAGGAATTCCTGGTCGTCCCAGCCGGTAGGGCGGACCGCCTCGTCGCTCAACAGGCCGTCCATGGTGGTCACCGCGACCCGTACCGCCAGTGGCCCGGGCGGCGGTGCGCCAGGCAGGTCCGGTGTCAGGTCCAGGTGGTGCACCACGGCCTCGGTGGTCAGGGTGGCGAGGAAATCCGGTACGCGCAGCACGTGACCCTGTGTGGTCACGTGGCCCGCCGGGTCGGCCGCCGCAGCGGCCCGGACCGCCGCCGGAGCGGTGTCCGCCCAGAGCCTGACGATGCCGCCCGGCCGTTCGAAGGCGGCCGCTGACCGGCGGACCCACCAGGCGTGCCGGGCCGAGTCATCATCGCCGGGCGGGAAGCCACGCCAGTAGCTCACGTCATCCGCGTCGGCGGGGCCGTCGACCGGGCTGGCAAGCGTGACCAGTGCCCGTTGGGCATCGCAGAGAACATGGAACAGCAGGTCCGCGACCACCCACCCGCGACAGCGGGTGGGCCGCAGCAGGTCCGCATCGTCGCGCTCGGCGACCACCGCGGTGATTCCGTCGTACGCCTGGGCCAGCGCCTCGTCCGGTCGGATCGCGGTCATCGAAGCAGCCTCGCACGGACCGTCCGGCTCGCCAACCGCTGACGCCGAGTGGCGCGCCCGGGCCGACGCGTGGACCGACCCGGGCGGGAAGAGCGCTGTCGGCTCAGCCGAACATCTCGTCGAGGAAGCCCTTGCGCTTCTTCTGCCGGTAGTGGCCGTGGTAGCCGTGGTGCTGCTGACCGTGGCCGCCGTAGGCCGGAGCCGGCGGGTAGCCGTGGGCGGGCGGGGGCGGCGGCGGGGGGACAGTGCCGTAGCCAGGCTGGTGCGGCGGAGGGTAGCCGCCCGGCTGCTGGGCGGGCTGCGGCGGCGGGCCGCCGGCCTGTTGGCGGCTCCAGTTGGCCTCCGCCTCGAACAGCTTCTCCAACTCGCCGCGGTCGAGGAAGATGCCTCGGCACTCCCCGCACTGGTCGATGACGACCCCGCTGCGCTCGTACTGACGCATTTCGCCGTGACACTTGGGACAGGTGAGACTCATCATCCGACGGTACCCGGTCAAGCTACGCGGTTGCTGTGAGCGCCTCGATGACCTCGTCGTCGGACACCTCGTGGAAGTCCTCGTAGAACGCGCTCACCGCGCCGAACTCGGGCGGTCGCTGGGCGCAGACGACCTGGTCGGCGTCGGCGGCCAGCAGTTCGTACGCCTCCTGCGCGCCGACCGGCACGGCGACGACCACCCGGCGGGCGCCGAGTTGGCGGGCGACCTGTACCGAGGCTCGTGCGGTCGCGCCGGTGGCGAGGCCGTCGTCGACGATCACGGCGGTGCGCCCGTTGAGGTCCAACTGCGGGCGACCGCCCCGGTAGAGCTGTTCGCGGCGCTCCAACTCGGCCTGCTCCCGGTGGCTGACCTCGGTGATGTCGTCGTTGCTGAGTCGGCTGGCCACCGCCTCGTTCAGCACCTGCACGCCGCCGGGGCCGAGCGCGCCGAAGGCGACCTCCCGGGCCCAGGGCATGCCGAGCTTGCGGACCACCAGCACGTCCAGTGGGGCGCCGAGTCGTTCGGCGACCACCCGGGCCACCGGCACGCCGCCGCGCACCAGGCCGAGGACGATGACGTCCGGCTCCCCGATGAGTGCGGTGAGTCGGTTGGCGAGTACGCGGCCCGCCTCGGCTCGGTCGCGGTAGGTGGTCATGACTTCAGGTCTACGCGCTGCCGGGCGGTTTCGCGCGACAGTTAGGCCGATGTGGCCCGACCGGACAGTTGGCCGTGCGTCGGCGCGGTCGGTGTGTCGGTCGTACGGTGCAGGGCGGGTGCCCAGGTGAGCAGGGCCAGCGGGTACAGCAGGTAGCCGAATCGGGTCGAGGGCATCAGGGCGATCGCGGCGAGTAGCCCGTACCCGCTGATCAGCGCGGTGGCGACGGCGGTGCGGGGCGGGCGGCGGGCGAGCCGGACGGCGATGGCCACGCCGGCCGCGATCAGCAGCGCGGCGGCGATCAGGCGGCCGGCGGGCAGTGCGGTGGCGATCAGGTGGCCGGGGAACGGGGACTGGGCGGGGCTGGTGACCAGGCCGTGGCCGAGCGGGAAGCGCAGCACGTTCTCGGTGAGCGCGTCGCGGTCGACCAGTAGGGCGGGGAGCAGCGCCGCGAGGGGCAGTCCGATCGCGCCGGCGGCGACCCGGGTGCCGGCCCGTCGGGTCAGCCCCCAGACGATCAGGACCAGGGCGATCGGCCAGGCGAACAGCTTCAGCGCGCCGGCCAGTCCGACCGCGAGGCCGGCCCGGCCGGGCCGGTCGGCGGCGGCGAGTGCGAGGGCCAGCAGGCAGAGCGCGAGTACGGGGAGGTCGTCGCCGCCGGTGGCGAGGGTGAGTGCGCAGATCGGGAGGACGGTGGCGGCCTGGATGCCGCGTAGCAGCGTGCCGCCGCGTGGGCTGTTCGCGGTGGCTGGCGTGGTGCGTAGGGCGGCCACGGCCAGTGCGAGCGCGAGTGCCGTTGCCACCGCGAACCAGACCCGGGCATCGGTCCACCAGGTGTCGATCAGGGCCCTGGGCAGGCCGAACAGTGCCATTCCCGGCTGGTACGGGGTGTAGCCGAGCAGTTGCTCGCCGGGTGGCAGGGAGGCTATCGCGTCGTGCCCGAGGTACGGCGTGCCGTGCTCCAGCAGGCGGCTGCCGGCCTGCTCGACGACGAGAACCTCCTCCTGGGCTCGGTCGGTGCGTCCGGCGGCACGCTCGATGCTCTGCCAGAGCAGGGGCAGCAGTGTGCCGCTGGCCCAGGCGAAGCCGGTGACCGTCCAGCGGGCTGGCAGGCCGGCCAACGGGGTGGTCGGGGTGCGGCGGCGGAGCAGGAGTTGGGCGACGACGGTGAGTGCCGCGATCAGGTAGCCGACGGCGGCTACCGCACCCCAGGCGCGGTGCGGCGGGAGCGTGGAGGTGGCGGCGGTGATCGCGGCGAAGGCGGCCGAGATGGCGTAGAGGCCGAGGTCGAGGGCGAGCCCGCCGGCCGCGGTGTCGATGGTGTGCCAGCGACGACGGAGGGCGGTCGGGGCGTCGGCGATCACGCGGGCCAGTCTGGCAGACGGCTGTGCGCGTCCGGCGGTCCGCGTCACCCCGGGCGGCGCACGCTTGGCCGTCGGGGAGGCCTCTGACCTGGGCCGGCTCGGTCAGGCGGGGAGGTGCGGGAGGCGGTCGGGGCGGGATCTGCCGTTCTGGCGGCGGGTCTGGGTCAGCCGGATCACCGCGCCGGCGTCGTGCAGCGGCGGTGCGAGGGCGCCCGGACGGCCGCCCGAGCCGCGCTGCAACGCCGCGAGGAGCGTGCCGGCCGGCATCGGTCGGGCGAACAGGTGGCCCTGGCCGGCGACGCAGCCCAGCTCCCAGAGGGCCCGCCGTTGTGGCTCGCTCTCCACTCCTTCGGCCACGACGTCCAGGTCGAGGCTGCGGCCCAGGTCGAGGGTGGAGCGGATGACGGCGGCGGCCTCCGCCGAACTCTCCATCGTCGTGACGAAGCTGCGGTCGATCTTGAGCTCGTGCACCGGGATCCGGGAGAGCAGGGAGAGCGAGGAGTAGCCGGTGCCGAAGTCGTCGAGTGCCAGCCGGACGCCCTCGTCGCGTAGCCGGCTGAGTACCCGGTCGACCACGTCGAGTTGGCTGAGCGTCAGTGTCTCGGTCAACTCCAGTACCAGCCGGTCCGGTGGCAGGTCGTGGGCGCGCAGGCGGGCCAGCACCGACCCCGGGAATCGCGCGTCGAGCAGGCTGCGCGGGGACACGTTGACCGCGACCGGCACGTCGAAGCCGGCGTCGCGCCAGCTGGCCGCCGCGATCAGCGCCTGATCGAGGATCGCCTCGGCGAAGGCGGGCAGCAGGCCCGAGCGTTCCACGGCCTCGAGGAAACGCAGTGGATCGATCATGCCGTGGGTGGGGTGGTGCCAGCGGGCGAGCGCTTCGGCGCTGGTCACCTCGCCGGTGCCGAGGTCGACGATGGGTTGGAAGTTGACGATGAACTCGTGGTCGGCGACCGCGCGGGGCAGGTCGCCGCCGAGGGTGAGGCGGCCGAGGTCGGCGGTGTCCCGGGTCGGGGCGTACGTGGAGATCCGTTGCCCGGCACGTTTGGCCTGGTACATCGCCACGTCGGCGCGGCGCAGCAGTTCGGGCATGCCCCCGCTGGCCGGGGCGGCGGAGATTCCGCCGCTGGCCTCGACGCTGATCCGCATTCCGTCCAGCTCGAATGGTTCGTGTAGTGCGGCGAGCAGGGTCTCGGCCCGGTGTGCGGCCACCGCCGGTGCCGGCAACCCCCGCAGGAGTACGGCGAACTCGTCGCCACCGAGGCGGGCCACCAGGTCGTCGCGCTGGGCTGCGTGTCGTAGCCGTTCGGCGACCTGAACCAGCACCTGGTCGCCGGCGGCGTGCCCGAGTGTGTCGTTGACCTCCTTGAAGTGGTTGAGGTCGATCAGCACCAGGGCGGTCACGCCGTCCGCGTGTCGGGCGATCAACTGCTCGGTGCCCTGGTCGAGCAGGTGCCGGCGGTTGGCCAGGTCGGTCAGCGCGTCGTGCGCGGCGGCGTACGCGTGTTCGTCGGCCACCCGGGCCAGCTCGGCGTACGCCTGGGCGTTGCGTACCGCCGTGCAGAGCGCGGAGGCGAAGGTGCGCAGGGTGTACTGCTCGCGCTCGGAGAGTTGCACCGGGCCGCGGAAGCGCAGCCGCAGGACGCCGACGTCGACCGAGCGGTCGTGCCCCTCGAGTGGCGTGGGGATGATGGTGCCGTCCACGTCGGTGGGGGTGCCGGTCGGTCCGTCGAAGGTGATGCCGGCGGTGCCTCCGCGTACGGTGCGGACGCCTTCGTGCAACTCGATCTCGACCTCGTCGGCGGAGAACAACTCGGCGGCCCGGGTGACTGCGGTGGTGAGGACGTTGTCGAGTTCCACCACGTTGAGCGCGTCGGTGGCGCGGGCGAGTCGTTGCCAGGCCTGCTGCTCGGTGCGGCCGCGGATTCGCGCGGAGTAGGCCAGGTGCAGGCTCAGGACCAGGGGCGGGACGGCGAGTAGGAGCCGAGGGTCGGCCCGGAGGATCAGCAGGGTGACGGCAGCCACCACGAAGCGGACCGCGTAGCCGGCGAGCCGTAGGTCCAGGTTGCTTCGGAACTGCGTGGCGATTCTGGTCCCGGAGGCGAGCGCGATCACGGGGATGGCCAGCACCTCATCGAGGAACGTGGCGAGGAGGTAGGCGACCGACAGGATTCCGACCAGCTGCGGGGCGTGCATGGTCGGCCAGGTCCAGTGGAGGGCAGCGAAGGCGAAGCCGGCGCCAGCCGCGACGAGGATGTTCTTGCCGACGCCGAAGGCCAGCTTGACCGGTGGCAGGCGGACCGAGGCGAGGCTGATCCCGATGCAGGTGCAGAGCACCACCCACGGGATCGGGGCGATGGCGGCCGCGATGACAACCGCGGCCTCGCTCCAACTGATCAGATGGACGGTGGAGCGGACCCGTACGCGCGCCTTCACGAACGCGCCCAAGGCGATCATGAAGGTGAGCGTCACGAGGGTCGCGCCGTCGGGCGTCGGAGGCCCCGAAGTGGAGAAGAGGATCAGCTTGAGGGAGGTGAGCGTAACGAGCGTGGCGGCAACGACGAGGAGACCGACCATCAGCCGTAGCCGTCGGTCGGTCTCGCCCTCGCGTCGCTGAGAAGAGGCCACGCAACTCCTGGATAACCATGCCTGCCGTGCTCGAACCATACCGCTCTGTGACGCAGAAGTCCTGCGTCGATGTCAGCCCCACTCGTTACCGCGCATTTCACCTACTCCTTCCGTTTGTATGACCGCCGGACTCCGCTGGGATCCGGATCTCTACGAACGGAGCTTAAATGGAGTAGACCCTGGTTAGGGATGATAAATGTCGGTATCCTCAATATTAGTCAATACCGTACGGATTGGTAACATTCTGCTTTCACTTGGGTGCGGAGAGCGTTGGGATGCTCCCCCGAGTCAGCCGCTCGGTAGCGGAATGTCGCTGACTCGCCCTGATTGATCGGGCCATGAGCATCAGTGTGGACACCCCGGATGGCTGAGCTCATCCGCCGATTCGGTTAACCGGTGTCGGCCTCGGGCTGGGCGCACCCTGGTCGGCCGAGCCGCAGCAGCTCTGGGAGCAGATGTTGGTTATCGTGGCATCGAACCAGATCGCCCTCGATGTTGGGGAGCCGGGGGATGGTGGAGATTCAAGTACTTGGTGGCATTTCGCTCCTTCTCGCCGGGGAGCGGCAGGAGTTGGGTACGCCCAAACAGCAGACGGTACTTGCGATGCTCGCGCTGCATCCGGGTCGCCTCGTCACAATCGACGAGTTGATCGACGAGCTGTGGAGCGAGGACCCCCCGCGGTCTGCGCTGCCCAATGTCCGTACTTACGCCGCCAACCTGCGCCGTATTCTCGAATCCACCGAGACTGGACGGGGTGTTCTGGTTCGAGAGAGCAACGGTTATCGACTGAATCTGCCACCCGAGAAGATCGACTTATTCCGCTTTGTAGCGGATCATCAGCGGTCCCGAAGGCTCGCCGCCGACGGGGACCTCGATCGGGCCGAGACCGCGTTGGAACACGCGATGGGCCAGTGGCAGGGGCTTCTGCTCGCCGGTCTGACGCTGGGCCCCGTACTTTCGGCGCGACGTGTGGCCATCCAGGACGAACGCCTGTTGGCTGCCGAGTTCCTCGCCCACCTGCAGATCCAGGGTGGTCACGCACAGCGGGCGGTACCGCTGCTGCGGAGTTTGGTCGCCGTGCATCCACTGCGGGAACATGCCCGGTTACTGCTGATGCGAAGCCTCCACGAAGTGGGCGACACGGCCGGCCTGGTGGAGGCCTATTCCGAGGCCCGGGTGGCGTTGCAGAATCAACTCGGCGTGGAGCCTGGACCGGAGATGCGTGCGCTCTACGAGGCTGAGCTGAGCCGCGAGCGCAGGATGCAACGGACCTCCACCGTCGCGTCGGGCAACGACGGGGCGCGTGGGCCCGGGGCTGGCCGAGCCACCGAGGGAGACTGGGCTACCGCCGACTGGCTCCCCAGGTCGGTGAGCGAGTTCGTCGGGCGCGAGGAGTGCGTCCGCCGGCTGCACGAGGAGGCCCGACGCCTGCAGGACCGTGGGTCGGCGGTACTCGTGATCGATGGCATGGCAGGCAGTGGCAAGACCACTCTGGCCGTGCATGTGGCACGCCAACTTGCTCCGGACTACGGCGACGCGCAACTCTTCATCGACCTTCGCGGGCACGGGGAGGAGGAGCCGGTCGAGCCACCGGCAGCGCTCTCCAGCCTGCTTCGTCAGCTGGGTGTACCCGGGGGCCGCATTCCCGCGGAGCTCGATCAGCGTATGGAGCTGTGGCACCGGGAGCTTGGTGCCCGCAAGGCTGTGGTGGTCCTGGACAACGCCGCCGACAGCAAGCAGATCCTGCCCCTGCTGCCGACCCTGCCGGGCACCGTCGTCCTCGTGACCTCCCGTCTGCGCTTGGTCGACCTGGACGTGGGCCCACCCGAGTCGCTGCCCCTGATGACTCCCGAGGAAGGGCTGGTGCTGCTGGCGCAGAGCGCGGGCATGGAGCGGGTCACGGAGGAACCGGCGGCGGCCGCCGAGGTCGTGCGCCGCTGCGGATACCTTCCGTTGGCAATCCGGCTCGCTGGGTCGCGGCTGGCTCATCGACCATCGCGTAGGGTCGCGGAGCTGGCCGCACTCCTGGCCGCCGAGCCGCCGGCACTGAGCCAGCTCAAAGCCGGTGACCGAACCCTGGAGCGGGCGTTCGCCGCGTCCTACGGGCCGCTGCCCGAACCCACCAAGCATGCCTTCCGCCTGCTGAGCATCCACGGCGGCCAACACAGCGTCGAGATGGCCGCGGCCCTGTTCGATCTGCCCCTGGAGGCCACCGGCAGGCTGCTTGATGATCTGGTCGATCGGCACCTGGTCGAGGAGGTCGAAGGAGGGCGATACCGCCTGCACGACCTCGTCCGTCAGTACTCGCAGGCGCAACTCCGGGCGTCCGAGGCACCCGAGGCCGTGATCTCGGCCGTCACGCGACTACTTGATCTCGTCCTGCACGCCTCTCTGCGGGCCGTCGCGGAGCTGCATCAATCCTTCGACGTGCACGGGGACGTCGATCCGGGTCCGCCGACCCGCCCCGACCTGATCGGTCCGGACATCGTGGCCGGGATCGACTGGCTCGAACGGGAGCGCGCGAACTTGGGCCTGCTGGTGGGCCTCGGTGCCGTTCACGGGCTCCACGACCACGTGTGGAAGCTCGCCCGGGTGCTCTGGCGCTTCTATTACGTGCGGGGCTACTTCGACGACATCCTCGACACCCACCGGACAGGACTCGCCTCGGCGAAGGTGCTCGGACGACAGAGCGCGACCGCCATGATGCACAACTATCTGGCATCGGCGCTGCTGAAGACCGGCTCCCATCCGCTCGCGTTCACTCATCTCCACGCAGCTATCGCGCTCTGCCACGAGATAGGTGATTGGCGGCAGTTGGCGAGGCTCCGTGCAAATCTGAGCGTCGTCAACCTGTTCAGCGGGAACCTCGAGGAGGCTGTGGCGCAGGGACGACAGAGCATGGCCGACCCTCGCCTGTACGAGGACCGGGTACCGCTGGCCCTGCCGAATCTGGGTATCGCGCTGGCCGCACTCGGTAGGTGGGACGAGGCCCTCCGGACGCACCGGCAACACCTGTTCCAGGCTCGACTCGGCCGGGACTACTTCCACATCGCGAACGCGCTGAGTCACCTCGCGGCGGTACGCGTTCGCACCGGGCAGTTCCGGCGGGCCGTGTCGTTCCTGAACACCTCGCTGGTGTTGTTCGGCCGCACGGGCCACCGGTACGGAGAAGCCGAAGCCCGGAACACTCTGGGCGTCGCGTACCGAGGACTGGACGAGTTGGATCTGGCTCGGCAGCAGCACACGGCCGCGTTGGGGTTGGCCGAGGACTCGGGTGAGCGGCACGTGCAGTGCGCAGCGCTCAACGACCTCGGCACCACGCTGCTGGCGATGGGGGACGCGGCGTCCGCGTACGAGGCTCACCAGCGAGGACTACAGCTCGCCGGACGCGTCTCGAACCCGTACGAGCAGGGTCGGGCCCTGGCCGGCCTCGCCGAACACTTCGCCCAAGTCGATCCGGCGGAGGCGCGACGGCACTGGGAACGGGCGCTGGCGATCTTCCGCCGGATGGGCGTGCCGGAGCGCCTCGACGTGGAGCGCCGCCTCGCCAAGTTGGGCGACGTCGTCGCGCACGCGCCGGTGCCAGGCCGCTGACCTGCCCGAACGGCTCTTATCGATTTCTTATCGCCGGGCCCGGTAGCTTGTCGATCGTCTCGACGAACGGGGGAGGTTCTGCCCACGGGCAGGACCGCGTCGTCGACGCGCGTCCGCCACCGGGTCCCCCCAGCGACCTCGGCGGCGGGCTGGTTAAGGGGGGAGCGGCGTCCCACCGTTGCGCCGACAGCACCCGGTGCACCGGTAGTCGGGGCGCCGCTCCTTCCGCGCAGCAGGCCGTCGTACCGCACCGATAGGCTCACGCCCGTGACCGAACCCGCGCAGCTCAGCCACGTCGACCACGTCGGCGCGGCCCGCATGGTCGACGTCTCCGCCAAGGCCGTGACCGGCCGGCTGGCCGTCGCGGCGGGTCGGCTGCGCACCACGCCCGAGGTCATCGACCTGCTGCACCGCGACGGGTTGCCCAAGGGCGACGCGCTCGCGGTCGGCCGACTGGCCGGGATCATGGGCGCCAAACGCACCCCGGATCTGATCCCGCTCTGCCACCCGATCGCGCTGCACGCTGTCACCGTCGATCTGCGACTGACCGCCGACACCGTGGAGATAACCGCCACCGCCCGCACGGCGGACCGGACGGGCGTCGAGATGGAGGCGCTCACCGCGGTCGCGGTCGCCGGTCTCGCCCTGGTCGACATGGTCAAGGCGGTCGACCCGGCGGCCTCGGTGGAGGCGGTCCGGGTGCTGCGCAAGGAAGGCGGCAAGACCGGCGAGTGGGTCCGACCCGAGGACCGGCCGTGATCCGGGCCCGGGTGATCGTCGCCTCCAATCGGGCAGCGGCCGGTGTCTACGCCGACACCAGCGGCCCGCTGCTCGTCGCCGGGCTGCGCGAGTTGGGCTGCCAGGTCGACGACGCGGTGGTGGTGCCCGACGGCGAGCCGGTCGCCGCCGCCCTGGAGGGCGCCCTCGCCGACGGCATCGACGTGGTGCTGACCAGCGGTGGCACCGGCGTCACGCCCTCGGACCGGACGCCCGAGGTCACCCGTCCGCTGCTGGATTACGAGATCCCCGGCATCGCCGAGGCGATCCGCGCACACAGCCGCGACCGGGTGCCCACCGCCGTGCTCTCCCGGGGGCTGGCCGGGGTCGCCGGCCGGATGCTGGTGGTCAACCTGCCCGGCTCGACCGGTGGTGCCCGCGACGGGCTGGCCGTGCTCGGGCCGATCCTCGGGCACACCGTCGACCAGCTCCGCGGTGGCGACCACTGACCGGTCCACGCTCAGGCCCGGCGGGTGTCGCTGCACCCCGATAGGCTCGACCGGTGAGCATGAAAGCCGCACCGACCGCCGACCGGGTCGCCGCGCCCCCGCCGGCCGGCTGGGACGAGGCGCGCGCCCGGGTCTACGCCGTCGGCCTGGCCGCCGCGCTTCCCACCCTCGCCCGTCCGCTGGTCGACACCGACGGGCTGACCCTGGCCGAGCCGTTGACCACCCGCACCGACCTGCCGGCCTTCCCCACCTCCAGCGTGGACGGGTGGGCGGTGCGTGGCGTCGGCCCATGGCGCGTCGTCGGTCGGGTGCTGGCCGGCAACACCCCTGCGCCGCTCACCGAGGACGGCACCACGGTCGAGATCGCCACCGGCGCGATGGTGCCCGAGGGCGCCACCGCCGTCCTGCGCGTCGAGGAGTCCACCACCACCGATGGCCTGGTCAGCGGCACCGTCCGGGAGACGCCGGAGTGGCGGCAGCCGGGCGAGGAGGCGTACGCCGATGAGGAGCTGTTGCCCGTCGGCACGCCGGTCGACCCGGCGGTGATCGGCCTGGCCGCCTCCTGCGGGCACGACACGCTGCGGGTCCGGCGCGCGCCGCGCGCCGCGCTGCTGGTCTTCGGCGACGAACTGCTCACCGCTGGTCCGCCCGCGGCCGGCCGGGTCCGGGACGCTCTCGGGCCGGCGGTGCCCGGGTGGCTGCGCCGATACGGCTGCCAGGTTCGCCCCGCCGACGTGGTCGGTCCGGTGGCCGACACGCTCTCCGCGCACGTGGCCGCGCTGCGCGCGGCGTTGACGAACGCCGACCTGGTCTGCACCACCGGTGGCACGATGCGCGGCCCGGTCGACCACCTGCACCCCGCGCTGGAGGCGCTCGGCGCCGACTACGTGGTCAACACCGTCGCGGTCCGGCCGGGCTTTCCGATGCTGCTGGCCCGGGTGGCGGGCACCGACGGGCGGGTCCGGTTCGTCGCCGGGCTGCCGGGCAACCCGCAGTCCGCCATCGTCGCGCTGGTATCGCTGGTCGCCCCGCTGCTCGCCGGCCTCCAGGGGCGCCCGATGCCGGTACTGCCGCAGGCCACGCTGGCCGAGACGGTGCCGGGCCGGGGTGATCACACCCATCTGGCACTGGTCCGGCTGGACCACGCCGCAGGCACGGCCCACCCGGTGCGACACGTGGGTTCGGCGATGCTGCGTGGCCTGGCCGGTGCGGACGGATTCGCCGTCATCCGGCCGGGCACCAGCGGCAAGCCGGGCGACCGGGTGTCGGTCGTGCCACTGCCGTTGCTGTCCGGGGAGCGGGCATCGTGACCGCGCCGGCACTCACCTTCGGCGCGGTCACCGACCGACCGCTCGACCTCGCCGCCCACGAGGCGGCGGTCGCCGACCGGCGGGCCGGTGCGGTGGTCTCCTTCCAGGGCGTGGTCCGCGACCACGACCACGGCCGTCCGGTGGTGAGCCTGGAGTACGAGGGGCACCCGAGCGCCGAGCAGGTGCTGCGTGACGTGGCCGCCGAGATCGCTGCCGAGCCCGAGGTGTACGCGGTGGCGGTCTCGCACCGGGTCGGTCCGTTGGCGATCGGTGACGTGGCATTGGTCGCCGCGGTCAGCACGGCGCACCGTGCGGCGGCCTTCGCGGCCTGCGCCCGCCTGGTCGACGAGGTCAAGGCTCGGCTGCCCATTTGGAAGCGTCAGGTCTTCGCCGACGGCACCGAGGAATGGGTCAACTGTCCCTGACCGGTCAGCGGCGGCCGTTGACCGCCACGGCGCGGGCGAGCCGGTCGCCGTAGAACGCCGGCTCGGCACCGGGGCGCCACGGCAGCGCGGCGACCAGCACGATCAGCGCGAGCGCGAGCGAGTTCTCCATCAGCGCGCCGAAGAGACCGTCCTGGTAGTGCGACATCTCGGGCAGTTGGTGCTCGTACGGCCAGATCGGCGAGATCAGGAAGAGCAGATAGAGCCCGATCGCGGCGACTCCGTGCCGGAGCCCGGTCAACGTGGGGTACCAGATGGGCGGGTGGAGCCCGTTGAGCCCGGGTAGCCCGCCCACCGTCGGGCCCGGGCCGGACCGCTGCGCCAACCCTCGGCTCGCCTCCCGGCGGCGCACCGCGGCGTCGGCCAGCACGATGATCGCCGGGATGACCCAGACCAGGTGGTGCGTCCACGAGATCGGGCTGATCACGTTGGCGGTCAGACCGACCAGCGTGAACGCGGTCAGCTCGTCGCCGTCGGCGCGGGAACTGGCCGCACGGGACAGGCCCAGTGCCAGCAGCAGCACCGAGAAGGCGAGCCAGAGCAGCCCGGGGGTCTCGATCGAGTCGTACAGCCGGGCCAGCAGGCCGGCGAGCGACTGGTTCGGCGTCATGTCCGCCGCGCCGACCCGCTCGGTCTGCCAGAGCACGCTGCCGAAGTAGGCCCGCGACTCGTCGCCGACGATCACGAAGGTCCCGACGGTCACACCGATCGCGGTGCCGATGGCGGTGGCCGCCACCCGCCACTGGCGAGTGATCAGCAGGTAGGCGATGAACAGCGCCGGGGTGAGCTTGACCGCGGTGGCCAGGCCGATGCCCGCGCCCGCCCAGGCACCTCCGTAGAGGAAGCGCAGCAGGGGGCCGTCGGTCGCGGCGTAGTGGGTGCCCCGGCGGGAACGCCAGCGCAGCCCGATCAGGTCGGCCATGATCAGGGCGAACAGCAGGAGATTGACCTGCCCGTAGCCGAGCGTCTCCCGGCCCGGCTCGATGGCGACCGCGAGCGGCACGGCCACGGCCACGGTGAACCACAGTGGCCAGCCCAGCCGGTCCACGATCGGGCGGAGCAGTCCGGCCAGCACCAGCGCCAGCGCGGCGATGCTGGCGAGTGCGTTGACCATCCCGGCTGAGTCGATCGGCAGCTGCGCCATCGGCAGCATGACCAGACCGGCGAACGGTGGGTAGGTGAAGCCGAGCGTGGTGCCGGGCGCGATGAACTCATAGAGCTCGTGACCGCTCGCCCACCACACCACCGCGCCGTGGTAGATCTTCATGTCGAAGAAGTTGTACGGTCGCCCGAACGCACCGATGGCGAGCCATGCGGCATAGGCGACGGCGGCCACGATGGCGCCCCGTACGACTTTCCTGCGATCGATCCCACGCGTGACGCGTTGGAGTGGGGCGAGGCGGTCCGCCCGTCTACCGACAGTCGTCGGCATGGCGTGGCCACCCCCGTACCAAGGTCGTCCTACCCGTCCAGGTCCTGCACGGAGCCTAGAACGGCGCCTCACGTCAGTGCCTCCCGCGTTATGCGACCGTGTCCGATCCCACACATGTTTTTGACATTTCCACCGCGTTAACGCCTACCGGGTGGTTCAGGTAATTCGCGGCCTTAGCGGGGGGTGGGGTGACACGCGAGAGGCATCGATGCAGGTCAGCCGGGGAGTCGGCGGGCGGTGGAGGCCGATCGGACGGCGATCCGGGCCTCCCGCCGGGCGGTGCGGACGGCGCGCTGCATGGAACGTCGAGAGTGGCCGATGCGGTGGCCGGTCCGCCAGCGCAGACCCGGCTTGCCGCCGGTGTCGGCTGCGGCGAGCAGGAGCCCGCCCAGGAGGCCGAGGTTCTTCAGGGCGTGGATCTGGTTGTTGTTCTTCGCGGCGGGGTCGTCGTTCTTCCAGAAGGGATGCCCGGCGATGGTCACCGGCACCAGTGTGCCGGCGAGAACCAGCGCGGCCGGCCGGCTGAACCGGCCGGTGGCCAGCATCAGGCCGGCACCGACATGCACCGCCGCGTTCATCCGGACCAGCGTCGCGGGATCGGTGGGGAAGCGCGGGTGCGCCTTCTGCAGGATCGGCGCGACCTTGTCGGTCACGGGTTTCGCCGCCACCGCCAGCCGGTGCGGGTTGCGGAGGTTGCGGTACCCGGTGACCACGAAGATGCCGCTCAGCATTGCGCGGGCGAGGGAGCGTACGGGCGTCATGGTTCAGTCATACCCCGTCGGGGCGTTTGCTACCCCGTCAACCGCCGGATCCGGATCGGTGATCGTGCACGTCGCGCCACGCCGAGTCGAGCGACCACCGCTGATGGACCGGCCCTGCCGGGTAACGTCGCGCGGATGACGACGCTGCGGCTGCGACCCGAGGATCCGGCCGACATCGGCCTGGTACGTCGGGTGCTGGCTGCGGCGTTCGCCCGGCCGGACGTGGCGACGCCACCGGAGGTGGGCCTGGTCGACGAACTGCGCGGCACCGCGGCCTGGCTGCCGGAGCTGGCGATGGTCGCCGAGTACGGCGGCGAGGTGGTCGGGTACGCGCTGCTCACCCGGGTGCGGGTACGGCCCGAACGGGGCGCCGACGCGCCCGCCCTGGCGTTCGGCCCGGTGGCGGTCGCGCCACACCGCCAGCGGGTCGGGCACGGCACGGCGGTGGTGCAGGCGGCGCTCGATGCCGCCACCGAGCTGGGCGAGCGGCTGATCGTGGTCCTCGGTGACCCGGCCTTCTATCGTCGCTTCGGCTTCGGCCCGGCCGGGGAACTGGGCCTGACCAGCCCCTGGGCCGGTCTGGGTGAGCCCTGGCAGGCGCTCGTGCTGCCGCCGTCCACCAGTGAGGAGGGTCCACCGCCGCGCGGTGAGGTGCTCTTTCCGGCACCCTGGTCCCGGGTCTGACCACGCCGCACCGGCGCGGTCCCTCGATGTCGGTCAGGCCGGCTGCGTGCGCAGGTACCGGCCGAAGTGCGGGACGGTGAAGGCCACCGTGCCCCGCTCGCCGGAGTAGATCAGGCCCTTTTTGATCAACGCGTCCCGAGCCGGAGAGAGGCTGGCTGGCTTACGGCTGAGGGCGCGGGCGATCTCCGCGGTGGGGACGGCGGCGTCCATGTCGTCCCGGACCACGTTCCCGGTCTCGGCCTCCACCAGGGACAACGTGGCCATCGCCCGCATGTACTCGCGCTCGGCCGGAGTGGCCCGCTCGAACCGGGAGCCGAAGAAGCCCACCGCCAGCTCGGCCTCCGCCTCCGGCGCGGCGACCCGGACGTCGGCCGCGGTGATCGGTGAGCGTGGAGCATGGTCCCAGGTCGCCTTCCCGTACGCCTGGACGAAGTACGGGTAGCCGCCGGACTTCTCGTAGAGCAGGTCGAGCGCCTTCTGCTCGTACTCCACCTCTTCGCGCTCGGCCGGCGCGCAGAGCGCCTGGTCGGCGGCGATCCGGTCGAGGCGGTCGATGCGCTGGTAGCGGAACAGCCGCTCGGAGTACGACTTGGCGGCGCTGAGCACCGCCGGCAGGTGCGGGAGGCCGGCACCGACGACGATCAACGGCGCACCGAGTTGGGACAGCTCGTGACAGGCGGCGCAGAGCGCCGAGATGTCCTCCGGGCCGAGGTCCTGCATCTCGTCGATGAAGACGGCGATCCCGGTGCCCACGTCGCTGGCCACGGTGGCCGCGTCGCTGAGCAGCTCGACCAGGTCGATCTCGATGTCGCCGGAGTCGGCCCGCCCGCTGGCCGCCGGCACGTCGATGCCCGGCTGCCACCGGTCGCGGAGTTTCGGGGCGGACCCGGCCCGACCGGTCGGGGCGGAACGCTGGGCGAACGCCTTGAGGACGCCGAGGAACGCGTCGATCCGGTCGGGCGCCCGGTGCCGAGGGGCGAGCTCCCGGACCGCCATGTGCAGGGCGGCGGCGACCGGGCGGCGCAGCGACTGGTCCGGCCGTGCCTCGATCTTGCCGGTGCCCCAGAGCCGGTTGATCGCCTGCGACCGGAGGGTGTTGAGCAGGACGGTCTTGCCGACGCCGCGTAGCCCGGTGAGCATCAGGCTGCGCTCGGGTCGACCCCGGGCGATGCGCTCCAGCACGATGTCGAAGACATCCAGCTCACGCCCGCGCCCCGCGAGTTCGGGCGGGCGCTGGCCGGCACCTGGCGCGTACGGGTTGCGGACCGGATCCACGCATCGGAGAGTATCGGGCCATCTAGCTGGGAGGCTAGACATGGATAGATGGGGCTACCGGCGTGTCGGGGCTGTCGAGCACAAACTAGGGCTGTCTAGCGTCCACGCTAGACAGCCCTAGTTTCGGCTACCAACTACCGCTTCTTCAGGCAGAGCACGTAGTCGAACAGGTCGACCGAGTTGTCGTGCACGTAGTTCGCCCGGGACTGCGGCGCGAGGGTCTTGCACCGTTCCCCGTCCGTGGTGGCCGGAATTCGCAGCAGCACTTCGTACGTGTTCGGCCCGCACGGCACCTTGCGCAGCTTCGCGTCGTCCTCGGTGCCGTCGTTGACCACACAGTCACCCTTGGCGAACTCGTCCTCGTCGTCCTCGCTGGGGCTCGGGGCGGACGACTCCGGTGCTTCGCTGGGCACGACGGGTGGTACGACCGGCGCACTCGTCGACGGAGTGGGCGCGCCGCTGCTGTCGCTGTCGGCGGCCTTGTAGACGGCCCAACCGGCCAGGCCGAGGCACGGGCAGAGCAGGAGTACCACCACCAACCCGATGATCAGCGCGACCTTCCGCCCGGACTTCCGCACCGGCGCGGCGGGCGGCATTCCGTATCCGGGCACCGGCGGCCCCCACGGCGCGGCCGGCTGGCCCGGCAGTTGCCCGGCGGGCTGGCCCGGCAACGGCCCGGCCGGCGGAAAGGGCCCGGGCGGCGGCGGGTAGCCGGCCCCGGGACTGGGCGGCGGATAACCGGCCCCCGGAGTGGGTGGCGGGTAGGCCGGGCCGGGGGCGGGTGGCGGGTAGGCCGGGCCGGGGGTGGGTGGCGGGTAGGCCGGGCCGGGGGCGGGTGGTGGCGACCAGCCGGAACCATCGGGCGGCGGGTAAGCCGCGCCTGAGGTCGGGGGCGGACCCCACAACGGCGCGGTCGGCGGCTCCGCACCACCCGGCGGCTGTCCCCACTGGGGCAGGGTCGGGTCGACCGGCGGCCCGTCGGAGCCGGCCGGCGCGCGCTGGTACGGGTCGTCCGGCTGTCCGGAGCCCGCTGGTCCGTAGGTCGTCATGTCATCCCCCCGGGGGTGGGTGGTGTCAGCGCTGCTTGAGGCAGAGGACGAAGTCGAGAGTGTCCAGCTCGCTGTCGAAGAAGTACCAGTTGGTGTAGTTCTCGACCTTGGCGCACTTGGCCTCGGCGTCACGCTCGCCGCTGGTCGGGCCGTCGACCCGGCTCAACACCTGGTACGACTTCGCCGCGCAGCCGCTGATCAGCAGCTTGGGCTTGCCGCCGACCGGGCCCTCGTTGCGGACGCACTGGCCGACCTTGACGAATCGTGGGTCGGCGGACGACTCCGGGGCTGCGGCGCTCGGTGCCGGGCCGGCCGGCTGGGTCGCGTCCGCGTCGGGACCCCCGACCTCGGCCGACGCGGTCGGGGCGGTGACCGGCGCCGGATCGTCCTTCCCGCGCAGGAACCAGAACGCACCGCCGCCGGCCACCGCCAACAGCACGACGACGGCCAGCACCGTGATGAGCGGGCCCCGGCCACGCCGCTCCGGGTCCGGCGCGGGATCGCCGCCGTACGGGCCGTTGTCCGGCCGGTACGGCTGCCCGCCGTACGTCGGATTCGGCTCGAAGGGCCGGTACGGCGCACCGCCGTACGGTGACTCCGGAGCATCGCCGTAGGGCCTCACCGGCCCGCCGCCGTACGTCGCCTGAGGCGCACCGCCGTACGGCCCGCCCGGCGCACCACCGCCGTACGGGTCCTGAGGCGCACCGCCGTAGGTGCGGTCGGCACCGCCGCCATAGGGGCCGGGTCCCCCGGGATGGGTTGGCGAATAGGGCTGCACCACGGGCGGGTACGGCTCCGCTGCCGGTGGATAGGGCTGCTGAGTCGGCTCGGGCGTGTCGTCGGGTCGCTGCCTACGCCATGGCGTCGGAACGCTGCCGCCCGGTTGTCCGTAGTTCGTCATGCCCGCCCTTCTGCATGCGAGTGGTGAGAGGCCGGCCACCATTACGCGACGCCGACGCCGAGGTCACCGTAGCGTGATCCACCGATGAGCTCATCTCCACCGAGTGCCCTCGGCCCCACCGTCCGACCCGCTGGCGCAGCACCGACCCTGATCTGGACCGCTCTGATCACGGTCTACCTGCTCTGGGGTTCCACCTATCTGGGCATCCGGATCGCGGTGGAATCGCTGCCTCCGCTGACCTCGGCGGCCCTGCGGTTCGCCGTCGCGGGCCTGGTGCTGGCGGCGGTGCTACGGCTCCGCCGGGGGCCCGGCGCGCTGCGCGTGGACGGTCGGCAACTCGCCTCTGCCGCGCTGATCGGGGTGCTCCTGCTCGCTGGCGGCAACGGCCTGGTGGTGCTCGCCGAGTCCGGGCCGCCCGGAGTGGCGTTGCCGTCCGGAATCGCCGCACTGCTCGTGGCGACCGTGCCGCTGCTCGTGGTGCTGCTGCGCAGCTCCACCGGGGACCGGCCTCCGCTCTGGACCTTCGCCGGGGTGACCCTGGGCTTCGCCGGGCTGGTCCTGCTGGTGCTGCCCACCGGCGGTGCGGACGCGGTGCCACTGGTCGGGGCGCTGACCGTGGTCGCGGGCGCCGTCTCCTGGTCGGTCGGGTCGTTCCTGTCCAGACGAATTCGGATGCCGGACGACCCGTTCGTCGCCACGGTCTACGAGATGGTGGCCGGCGCGCTGGTGCTCGCCGTCGTCGCCGCCGCTCGGGGCGAGCTGAGCGACTTCCATCCGGCGCAGGTCACCGCCCGGTCCTGGCTCGCGCTGGGCTACCTCATGGTGGCCGGCTCGCTGGTGGCCTTCACCGCGTACGTCTGGCTGCTGCACAACGCGCCCATCTCGCTGGTCTCGACGTACGCCTATGTCAACCCGGCGGTCGCGGTGGCGCTCGGGGCGCTGCTGCTGGCCGAGCCGGTCACCATGCAGGTCCTGCTCGGCGGTGCGGTCATCGTCGCCGGGGTGGCCCTGGTGGTGAGCACCGAGCGCCCCCGCAGGCCGACCGCGACATCGCCGTCCGGGACCGTGGCCGGAGGCGACCGCCGGTAACGTCCGGCCCATGTCGGCCGCTGCGCTGGTGCCGGTCGCGCTGCTCGGCGTGCTCGTCGGCCTCGCCGTACCCGCGATGGCCCGGCCCTTCACCAGCGCGGCGGTCCCGGGCCGGACGGGCCTGAGGACGCGGCACGGTGGGTCGGGGTGGCTCGGCCCGGTGGTGGGGGCCGGGGTGTTCGCCGGGCTCGCCGTGGCGCTGGGTGACGACCCGGCGCTGCCGGTCTTCCTCGCGGTGGCGGCGGTCGGCCTGGTGCTGGCCGAGGTCGACCTGGCCTGTCTGCGACTGCCCGATCCGCTGGTCCTCGCCGCTGGTGTGCTGTGCGTCGGTGGCCTGACCGTTGCGGCGCTGCTGGGTGGCACTCCCGGGCGGCTGCTCGGTGCGCTGGCCGGTGCGGTGGTCGCGGGATCGGCGCATGTGCTGCTGGCCCTGCTGCCCGGGTCCCGGCTGGGCTTCGGGGACGTGAAGCTGGCCGCCGTCCTCGGTCTGCCGCTCGGCTGGCTGGGTCGTGAAGCCCTGCTGACCGGGCTGCTCCTGCCGCACCTGCTGCACGGCGGCCTGGTGCTCGGCCTGCTCGCCGCCCGGCGGGTACGCAGGGACACCCTGCTGCCGGTCGGGCCGGCCCTGCTCGCCGGCGCCTGGCTCGGCGTGCTCCTCGGCTGACCAGGAACGCGAGGCCCGCCCCGTCGATCAGATGAGGCGGAGCTGACGGTCCTTCGGGCGGCGGGGTTCGGTCTCGCCGAACCGCTCGAACAGCCCGGGGTCGATGACGCCGAGGAACGGCGACGGCGGGTTCTCACGTTCCACGCCGTGCCGGGTACGGCGGGAGGCGTGGCTGACGTACAGGCGGTCCTGGGCCCGGGTCAGACCGACGAAGAAGAGCCGGCGCTCCTCGGCGACCGCGTCCTGATCGAGCGTCGAGCCCGGCCAGCGCAGCGGCAGCAGCCCGTCCTCGGCGCCGACCAGGAAGACCACCGGAAACTCCAGGCCCTTCGCGGCGTGCAGGGTGAGCAGCGTGACCGCCTCGGCGCGCGGGTCGAGCGCGTCCACCTCCGCGCCGGTGGCCAACTGCGACAGGAACGTCTCCAGGTCGTCGCCGCAGCGCCGGGCCAGTGGGGTCAGCAGGTCCACCGCCGAGCGCACGTCCTCGGGACGGACCGCGCCGGCACCGTCCAACGTCGGCACGGCGAACCGCTCCGCGACCACCTGACCGGCCAGCCGTACCCGGGCGGTCAACGATCCGGCCAACCCGTCGGCGTGTCGCAGCTCGCGGGCGATGGCCGGTACGCCGGGTCGGTCCCGAAGCCGGTCGTGTGAGCGCTTCTGGACCGGAATGTTGGCCCTGGCCAGGGCGTCCACGATCGGTGCGGCCTGCGCGTCGGTGCGGTACAGCACCGCGATGTCGGAGAACGACAACGACGTGGCCCGGCCGTCGATCCGGCCCGAGTCCAGCGACCGGTGGGACAGCCCGCCGACCAGCTCGTCGATGGTCCGGACGACGAAGTCGGCCTCCTCGGCGACGGACGCCGCGGGGTAACGGCCGACCAGCGGCGCCTCGGGGTCGAGCCGGGCCGGGTCCAACCGCCGGCCACGGACGAGCGACGACGGCGCGATGGCCTGCACGGCGGCGGCCAGAATGGGCGCCGACGAGCGGTAGTTGCGGTTCAGCCGGACCAGCCGGGCGTCGGTGAAGTCCTCGGAGAAGCGCAGGAAGTAACCGACGTCGGCACCCCGGAACGAGTAGATCGCCTGGTCCGGGTCACCGATCGCACAGAGGTTGCCGTCGGCCGGGCTGAGCAGCCGCAGCAGCTCGTACTGCACCGCGTCGACGTCCTGATACTCGTCCACGAAGATCCACCGCCAGCGGTCCCGGTACCGCTCGACCAGCTCCCGGTTCGCCCGCAGCAGCTCCACCGGCAGGCTCACCAGCTCGTCCAGGTCGACGAGGTCCTGCTTGCGGAGCAGGGCGGAATAGCTGGCGAGGTCGTCGCCGGCCTCGGACCGGGCCGCCGCCCGCTCGGCGTCGTCGGCGATCCGGAAGTTGGCCGGCAGGCCGGCCGCGTCGGCGTTCTCCCGCAGGATGGTCAGGCCCAGCGCGTGGAAGGTGCCCACGGTGACGTCCTCGGCGACCGGGCCGAGCAGGCCGTCGAGGCGGTGCCGCAGCTCCTCGGCGGCCCGGCGGGTGAAGGTGATGGCCAGGCAGTGCTCGGGAAAGACGTTCAGCTCCGCGCAGAGGTACGCGATCCGGTGGGTCAACGTCCGGGTCTTGCCGGTGCCGGGACCGGCCACGATGAGCAGCGGACCACCGGGTGCGGAGGCGGCCACCCGCTGCATGGCGTCCAGGCGGTCGAGCAGGCCGGTGCCGACCTCCTCCATGCCCGCGAGCATCGGCTCGAACGGCTCGTGCGGTGACGGCGGCGGTGCGATCGGTGGGGCGGGCGAGGGGGCCGGCTTGCGCTTCGGCTCGGCCTTCGCCGTCGCCGGGCGCTTCGTCCGTACCGCCGGCTCCGCCGGTCGTCGTTGTGCCGGCACCGGTACGTCGAACAGTGTCTCCTGCGCGGTGCCGGCACCCAGCTCGGTCGGGTCGAAGAGGGTGATCACCCCGTACTCGCCGTCGTAGCCCGGCACCCGGCGCACCTCGCCGCGCCGCAGCCGACCGATGCCCTCCGCGAGCAGCTCACCGCCGGCCTGCGCGATGTCGGCCAACGGGGCAGTGGTCAGGATCTCCAGCTCGGGGCCGAGCGCGGCGATCAGCTCGTTGAGCCGCCCCTCGACCTTCTTCGACCGGGCCCCCACCTTGTTGATCTCGCCGAGGATCTCGGCCAGCGGCACGAGGTGGGTGACCTCCCGGGCATGTGCCGGCCGGTGCCCATCGGCACGGTCGGCCAACTCCTCGATCCGGCTGAGTACGCCCACGGTGAGCGGCTTGCCGCACTCGGGACAACGTCCGTCGGCCGCCCTGGTCCGCTCCGGCGACCAGTTGACCCCGCACAGCCGGTGCCCGTCCGCGTGGTACTTGCCCTCCTCGGGGAAGAACTCCAGGGTGCCGGCCAGGCCGTCGCCGGTCCGTAGCGCCTCCCGGACGGCGAAGTAGTCCCGCTCGGAGGTCAGCACGGTCGCCTCCCGGCCCAGTGCCGGCGGGGAGTGCGCGTCCGAGTTGGAGACCAACTGATAGCGGTCCAGGCTGCCGACCCGCCAGTTCATCGCCGGGTCGGAGGACAGGCCGGTCTCCACGGCGAAGATGTGCTCCGCCAGGTCGGCGTAGCAGTCGGCGATGGCGTCGAAGCCGGACTTCGAGCCCAGCGCGGAGAACCAGGGCGTCCAGATGTGCGCCGGGACCAGGTAGCCGTCCGGGCTGGCCTCCAGCGTGATCTCCAGCAGGTCCCGGGAGTCCAGGCCCAGGATCGGCCGGCCGTCCGAGCCGAGGTTGCCGATCCGGCCGAGCGCCGCGTTGAACCGGGCCACCGCGTCCAGGTCAGGCAGGTAGATCAGGTGGTGCACCTTGCGGGTCCGGTCGTCCCGCTTGTAGATGGTGGAGATCTCCACGCTCAACATGAACCGGACCGGGGTCGACTCCGCCGTGCTGGCTAGCCGGGGCGGGAGCCGGCGAGCGATGTCCCGCTCCGCCTCCGGGTCGAGCCGGTAGAGCCCCGGTTCGGCCGGGCGCAGGGTCTCCCGCAGGTGGTCGTACCAGGCCGGGTGGGTGAAGTCTCCGGTGCCGAGCAGGGCGATGCCCTTGCGTCGGGCCCACCACGCGAGGTTCGGCAGGGTGAGGTCGCGGCTGCACGCGCGCGAGTATTTCGAGTGGATGTGCAGGTCCGCGACGAATGGCGGGAGGCCACCGGGGGGTACGGCGCTGAACGGGGGCACGCCGCATCCTGTCACGCCCGCCGCGCCGGCCGCCCGCCGCCACGCGCGGACGTGACGTCCGCTATGCCGAGCGCAACTCCACGAGACTGATCTGTGGCTTCGCCCCGACCCGTACCGGGGGACCCCAGAAACCGGCGCCGTTGGTCACGTAGACCTTCGTGCCGTCGACCTCGCCGAGGCCGCTGACCACCGGCTGCGCCAGGCCGACGACCAGGTTGAACGGCACCACCTGCCCACCGTGGGTGTGCCCGGACAGTTGCAGGTCGACGCCGTAGTGCGCCGCCTGGACCGCCGCCAGTGGCTGGTGTGCGAGCAGGACCACCGGGCGGCTCGGGTCGCGGTCACCGAGGGCGGCGGCGAAGTCCGGCCCCGCGGCGAGGCCGGTGCCCGCGCCGTCCAGGTCGTTCACGCCGGCCAGGTCGAGCACGCCGCCCCGGGCCTGGATCTCCTGCCGCCGGTTCTGCAGCACCCGCAGACCGAGCCGGTCCACCTCCTGGACCCACTCCTCCACCCCGGAGTAGTACTCGTGGTTGCCCGTCACGAAGAAGTTGCCGTACCGGGAGCGCAGGTCGCGCAGCGGTGCGGCGGCCGAACCCAGCTCGGCGACCGAGCCGTCGACCAGGTCACCGACGACCGCGACCAGGTCCGCGTCGAGTCGATTGATCGCGGCGACGATCCGTTCGGTGTGCGCACGACCGCGCAACGGGCCGAGGTGGATGTCGGAGACGGTCGCGATGCGCAGGCCGTCCATGCTGCGGGGGAGCTTGGCGAGCGGGATCTGCACCCGGTCCAGTTGTGGCGGCCCGAGAGCGGTGCGTACCCCGTACCCCGTGATGCCGGCGGCGGTGAGGCCGGCGAAGATGGCCGCCCCGCGAGCCAGCAGCAGTCGGCGGCCCGGGTCGTGGTCCGGTGCCGTGACGGCGCCGGCGGCCGGCGGATCGGCCGGCCCGGCGGCGCCGACCAGCACCGGCTCGGGCGCGGCGGTGGTCGGCTCGGCGGCCGTCACCCGGCGGCGCAGTAGCAGCCGGGTGACCAGCATCGGCACTTCCAGCACGACGAGCACGACCAGCAGGTAGAACATCAGCGCGAGCCACAGGTAGCCCGGCCAGGCGAGCCAGTAGAGGCCAGCCTCCGTCCCGGCGAGGGTGGCCGGCACGAGCAGCGCCAACGCCAGCGCGGCGATCCCGCCGATCAGCCGCCAACGGCCCGGGGTGGTGGTGTCCCGGATCAGCCGCTTCCACAGGTAGAGGTGGATCAGGCCGGTGACGAGCGCCAGGACGGCCATGAACCCCACAACCGCCAACATCCGTGCGCCTCCCTCAGCCGCCCGCGAACGGGGGTAGGACATCGATCGTTGCCCCGCCCGGCAGGGGTGCTTCACGATCATGACAGGTGACGCCGTCGACCAGGAAACTCGCCACCCGCAGGACGGCGGCGAGTCGGGCACCGTGCCGCTGCGCCAGATCGGCGGTGAGATCGTCGAGCGATCGGCCGGCGGCGGTGACCTCCTCGGAACGGCCGGCGGCGGCGCGCGCGCCAGCGAAGTAGCGGACGGTCAGCGGCATCGGGTCCACGTCTCAGCCGCCGATCGCGGACATCGGCCGGGTCGGCTGGAGGAAGGTCGGGTCGTCGATGCCGTGCCCGGCCCGCTTGCCCCACATCGCGCTGCGCCAGCGGCGAGCCAACTCCTCGTCGTCCGCGCCGCCGCGCAGCGCGGCACGTAGGTCGGACTCCTCGGTGGCGAAGAGGCAGGCGCGGACCTGGCCGTCGGCGGTCAGCCGGGTGCGGTCGCAGTCGCCACAGAAGGGGCGGGTGACGCTGGCGATCACACCGACCCGGGCCGGGCCGCCGTCGACCAGCCAGGTCTCCGCCGGTGCCGCGCCGCGGTGGGCCGGGTCGGGGCTGAGCTCGAAGGCGGTACGCAGAGAGGTCAGGATCTCCTCGGCGGTGACCATCGTGCCGCGGTCCCAGCCGTGCTGCGCGTCCAGCGGCATCTGCTCGATGATCCGCAGCTCGTAGTCGTGGTCGACGGCGAAGCGGAGCAGCGCCGGTGCCTCGTCCTCGTTGACGCCGCGCATCAACACGGAATTGATCTTCACGGGGGTGAGCCCGGCGGCGGCGGCCCCGGCCATCCCGGCCAGCACCGCGTCCAGTCGGGGACGGCGGGTGAGCTGGGTGAACCGGGCGTGATCGAGGGTGTCCAGAGAGACGTTCACCCGGTCCAGGCCGGCCGTGCTCAGCGCCGGCGCGAGGCGGTCCAGGCCGATGCCGTTCGTCGTGAGCGAGATCTGCGGACGCGGCTCCAGCGCGGCGACCGCGGCCACGATGCCGACCAGCCCGGGCCGGATCATCGGCTCACCGCCGGTGAACCGCACCTCGGTCACGCCGAGCCGCTCGACGGCCACCCGGACCAACCGGACGATCTCGTCGTCGGTGAGCAGCTCGGGGCCGGCCAGCCAGGGCAGCCCCTCGGCCGGCATGCAGTAGGTGCAGCGCAGGTTGCACTTGTCGGTGAGGGACACGCGCAGGTCCCGGGCGACGCGGCCGAACCGGTCGACGAGGACGCCGTCGGTCCGCGGGGCGACGCTCACCTGTCGACCGTAGCGCGCTCGGCCCGGGCCAGGGCGGCACGGGCGCTCTGGACGACCGCAGCGCGGTATCCGCCGCCGAACAACGCCGTGTGTACGAGCAGCAGGTGCAGTTGGTGCAGTGGCACCCGGTCGCGCCAGCCATCGTGCAGTGGCCAGGTCTCCTGATAGGTCGCCAGCACCCGATCGAGGTGGGGAACGCCGCCGAAGAGAGCGAGCTGGGCGAGGTCGGTCTCCCGGTGCCCGCCGTGCGCCGCCGGGTCGACCACCCAGGCCCGGTCGTCGGCGCCCCAGAGCACGTTGCCCGGCCACAGGTCGCCGTGGACGCGGGCCGGCGGCTCGTCCCCGCCGAACTCGCCGACCTGGTCGATCACCTGCTCGACGAGCGCGGCGTCGGCCCCGGTCAACGCGCCGCCGTCGACGGAGCGCCGCAGGTAGGGTGCGAGCCGTCGCTCGGCGAACCAGGTCGACCAGGGACCGTCGTCGGGGGTGTTGTCCTGCTCGAGCGCCCCGATGAAACCGGGCCAGCTCGACCCGAAGGTGGGTGCGCCGGCCCGGTGCAGGCCAGCCAGTTCCCGACCGAAGCGCTCGGCCGCCTCCGGCGTCGGCTCGCCGGGCTCCACCCAGTCGAGCGCCAACAGGTCGGGCAACGCCACGATCACCTCGGGTACGGCCACCGCGCCGGCCTCCCGCAGCCAGCGCAATCCGGCCGCCTCGGCGGCGAAGAAGCCCGCCGGCACCGGCCGGCCGGCACGTTCGGGCCAGGACTTGGCGAAGACCGAGTGACCGTCGTCCAGGGTGAGCCGGGCAGCGGCGCAGATGTTCCCACCGGCGACCGGCGTCTCGCGGATCCGCTGATGGGTCAGGAACGTCGGCAGGTGTTCGGGATGCGCGCGCAGGTACGCCAGGTCCATCAGCGCACCGTAACCGCTTCCCACGACAGAACGGTGCCGCCCGAACACATCGGGTCGTCCGTACCTGCGCACGCCCCTTCCCGGTCATCCCCGATCGGCACTGAGCAGGGAGAACACGCTGTGTGACTGTGGATAAGCCGCGTGTCGTCCACAGGGGCGGCGGACCCTGGTGCCCCGGTCGCAGGCTCCCGGCATGACCTCGACCGAACGCCCCCGACTCGCCGTCCGCTCACCCGCCGACCTGCTCGCCGCCGTGCCGTACCTGCTCGGCTTCCACCCCGCCGACAGCGTGGTCGCGGTGGCGCTGCGCGGCCGACAGATCATCTTCGCCGCCCGCGCCGACCTGCCCGACCCGTCCGACGACCCGGGCGGGCGGGCTCGGCACCTGGCCGGAGTGATCCACCGCCAGGGCGCGGAGGCCGCGACGGTGGTCGGCTACGGGCCGCCCGACCGGGTGACTCCGAGTGTGGACGCGGTGCGCGCCGCCCTGACGGATGCTGGGTTGGAGGTGCTCGACGCGCTGCGGGTGACCGACGGCCGGTGGTGGTCCTACCTCTGCACCGAGACCGACTGCTGCCCGCCCGAGGGCCGCCGCTACGACCCGGCGGCCAATCCGGTGACCGCGTCGGCGGTCTTCGCCGGCCAGGTCGCACTTCCCGATCGGGCCGCTCTCGTGGCACAGGTGTCGCCGGTGGACGGCCCAGCCCGAGCTGCGTTGAGCGCCGCCACCGTCCGCGCCGAACAACGACTGGCCGAACTGATCGAGGAGGCGTCCGAGAGCGACCTGCTCGGTGGCCGGGCACTGCGCTCCGCCGGAGTGGCGGCGGTCCGTGAGGCCCAGCGCCGGCAGCGCCGCGGCGAGCCACTCGACGACGACGAGGTGGCCTGGCTGAGTCTGTTGCTGACGCATCTGCCGATCCGCGATCACGCGTGGGAGCGCACCGACGGGCGGGACCGGGACATCGCCCTCTGGATGGACGTGTTGCGGCGGGCCGAGCCGGAGCTGACCGCCGCGCCGGGTGCCCTGCTGGCGTTCGCCGCCTGGCGGGCTGGGCAGGGCGCGCTGGCCGCGGTCGCGCTGGAGCGCACGCTGAGCGTGCACCCGGACTACTCGCTCGCCCAACTCCTGGACGACCTGCTCCGGCGCGGCGTGCCCCCGTCCGAGCTGGACGGCTGGCCGTCGGTCGGGCTGCCCGGCGTGGTCCGCCACCGCAGACGAAGCCGTCGTCGCCGTTGAGGTGCGTCCGGTCAGGCTGGCTGCTCTACCGTGATCCGCTGGGGGCCGGCGTAGACGTTCATGGTCCGGCCGCGGAGAAACCCGACCAGCGTCATGCCCGCCTCGTCGGCCAGCTCGACGGCGAGGCTGCTCGGCGCGGAGACCGCCGCGAGCAGCGGCAGCCCGGCCATCCACGCCTTCTGGGTCAGCTCGAAGCTGGCCCGGCCGGACACCAGCAACAGGTGCCCGGCCAGCGGCAGTCGGCGTTCCCGCACCGCCCAGCCGATCACCTTGTCGACCGCGTTGTGCCGGCCGACGTCCTCCCGGAGCACCACCAGCTCTCCGGCGGGTGTGAACAGCCCCGCCGCGTGCAGTCCGCCGGTCCGGTCGAAGCCGCGCTGGGCGGCGCGCAGCCGGTCGGGCAGCTCGGCGAGGAGCGCGGCCGGCACGGCGAGCGTGTCCGCCGCGACCGGGAACAGCGAGCGGGTGCGTACCGCGTCGATGCTGGCCTTGCCGCAGACTCCGCAGGAGCTGGTCGTGTAGAAGTTCCGGGACGGGTCGGTGGTCGGCTCCGGCACGCCGGGGGCGAGCACCACGTCCACCACGTTGTACGTGTTCGGCGTCTCCGCGCCAGCGCAGAGCTGCGCGGTGAGCACGTCGTCGGTGGACCGGATCAGCCCCTCGGTCAGCAGGAACCCGATCGCCAGGTCCAGGTCGTCCCCCGGGGTACGCATGGTGACCGCGAGCGGCTGCCGGCGGCCGGGCCCGGCCAGGCCGACCCGGATCTCCAGCGGCTCCTCCACCGCCAGGTTGTCCGGGCGGCGGACCGCCCCGCGCCCGTCGGCCGCCGCGTCCAGGTCGATCCGGAGCACGCTCCGTCGGTCAGTCGCCCGTCCCATCCCGTCATCCTGCACCCCACGTCCGCCGGTCCGCACGGCCACCGGGTACTCGGCCGGCGGCACGGCTACCGTGGCCGGGTGGGGACGTACGCCGCCGTGGTGCTCGCTGGTGGGGCCGCCCGACGAATGGGCGGGGTGGACAAGCCCGCACGTCCGGTCGGCGGTCGGCCGATGCGTGACCGGGTGCTGGCTGCCGTCACCGATGCCGCGTCGCGGGTGCTGGTCGGTCCCGTCGACGTCGTCCCGCCCGGTGTGCGGGTCACCCGGGAGGATCCGCCCGGCGGCGGACCGGTCGCCGCGATGGCGGCCGGGCTGGCGCTGCTCGACCCCGGTACGACCGTGGTCGCGCTGCTCGCCGCCGATCTGCCGCTGCTCACCCGCGCCGCGGTCGGCGAACTCCTGCTCCACCTCGACTCCGATAGCGCCACCGCCCCTCCCGCCCCGACAGCCGGCACCGTCGTGAGCAGCGCCGTCGTGAGCAGCGCCGTCGTGAGCAGCGCCGTCGTGAGCAGCGCCGTCGTGAGCAGCGCCGTCGGGGCTGGCCCCGGCGAGAGCGGCGGCGGGCGGCGACCCGACGGGGCGTGTTTCGTCGACGCGGACGGGCGGCGGCAGTCGCTCTGCGGGGTGTGGCGGGTCGCCGCACTGCGGGCCGGGCTGGACCGGCTGGCGGCGGAGCGCGGCGGCAGTCTGGCGGGGGCACCGGTCCGGGCGCTGCTGGCCGGTCTCGTCGTCCGGGAGGTGCCGTGGTCCGGCGACGGCCCGCCGCCCTGGTTCGACTGCGACACTGACGAGGACGTACGCCGGGCGGAGGAGTGGGCGCGATGACGGTGCTGGACGACTGGGTCACGGCGGCCTGCGTGGAACTGGACCTGGACCCGAGCGGGGTGCCGGTGCCGGCGGTGCTGGACCTGGCCCGGGACGTCGCACATCAGGTGCTGCGGCCGGGGGCACCGGTCACCGCGTACCTGCTCGGGCTGGCGGTGGGTAGGGGCGCCGACCCCGCGGACGCCGCCGCCCGGCTCAGTGCCCTGGCGGGCAACTGGCCGGTCGAGCTGGGCGCCGACCCCACCGACCCGTCCGCGTCCTGATCTCCGGGTGCTGGCTGACGCAGCTGCTTCGTGGCGGCCCGTCGCGCCGATGTCCGATCCCGGTCCGGGCTGATTGGCCACCCAGCGGGCGTGGGTAGGGTGATCGTGACGGACGGAGGCGATCATGACGGCTGACCACCCCTCGGTGCCGGACGGTGAGCTGCCCGGCGCTACGGCCGAGCCGGCGGAATCGATCCTGCTCGACGAGCCCAGCACAACTGACCTGCGGGCCAAGGTGACCGAGGCGTGGCAGGAGTTCGTCCGCGCGCTCGCCGTCCGGCTGCGGGAACTGCCCGCCGGCGCGCACGTCGAGCTGACCCTGGACCCCACCGCCTCCGGGACCGGGGACGCCGTCTATTCGATCAGCATCGACGCGGACGGCGCCGGCGCGTTCTCCGCCCGGGCGGTCGGCAACGCCAGCCTGCCGGCGGGCTACCGGCTGGACCGCGCCGCCGTGGCGGACATGATCGCGCTCGGCTGGTCCCCGCCCGGGGTGGTGCTCGGCTCCGGCGGCTTCTTCGGCCTGGACGGTACGACGGCCGAGGCAACCCGGATCGCCACGCTGCTCGCCCGGACGCTGCGCGACGTCTACGGCGCCCCGCACCCAGCCTTCCTCGTCTACCTGATCCAGGACGCCGAGGGCGAGCCGCTGGCCGTGGAGCCGCTGGGCACCGCGCGCAGCGAGTTC
Source organism: Micromonospora vulcania (assembly GCF_042658605.1). Taxonomy (NCBI): domain Bacteria; kingdom Bacillati; phylum Actinomycetota; class Actinomycetes; order Micromonosporales; family Micromonosporaceae; genus Micromonospora; species Micromonospora vulcania. Next base: position 230,158 of record NZ_JBHSQS010000011.1, read on the forward strand.
GGCCCGGACGCCGACGTCGAGGGCGATCTGGAGGAGGCGCTGGCCGGAGCGGCGGCCGCGCAGGTCGAGCGGGACGACGTGCTCGACCTGGCGGACCGGGTCCGTACCGTGGTCTCCACCATGCTGAAGTCCGACAGCGACCGCTTGCAGATCGACTCGGACGGCGACATCAACATCCGTGCCGGTTCGGCGATGGTCTTCGTCCGGGTCCGGGACAACCCGCCCCTGGTGGACGTCTCCTCCCCGGTGCTCACCGAGGTCGAGCCGACCGAGCGGCTCTACGTCCGGCTGTCCGAGCTGACCAACCGGATGCCGATCGGTCGTCTCTACTGCGCCGACGACACGGTCTGGGCGTCCATCCCGGTCTTCGGCCGGAACTTCCAGGCCACCCACCTGATGTTGGCGGTGCAGGTGATGACCGGGCTCGCCGACGAGTTGGACGACCGGCTGCACGGTGAGTTCGGCGGCAAGCGGTTCTTCGGTGAGGGCGACAAGCCGGTCCGCCGGGACGATTCCGAACACCGCACCGGCATGTACCTCTGAGCAAGGTTCAGGAGACGTCCAACAGGGTCTTGCCGACCGTCGCGCGGGCCTCGATGGCGGCGTGCGCGTCGGCGGCACGCTCCAGCGGGAAGCGCTGGCCGATCAGCGGTCGCAGCCGGCCGGCCGCCGCGTCCGCCAGCGCCCGATCGGTGTACGCCCGCAGCTGCGCGGGCGGCACGTCCGGCCGGACCAGCGTGACCTGTCGCGCCGTGGCCGCCTCCGCGGAGACCGGGGACCACTCGCCGCTGGCCAGCCCGAAGCTGACCATGCGACCACCCGGGGCCAGCAGCTCGAACGCCGTCCGGGCGACCTCCCCGCCGACCCCGTCGAGCACCACGTCGACGCCGCCCACCGCCTCCCGGATCTGCTCGGCCCACTCCGGCGCGCGGTAGTCGACGGCCAGGTCGGCACCCAACGCGGGCAGCAGCTCCACCTTGCGCGGGCCACCAGCCACACCGATCACCCGCGCGCCGGCCTGGGCCGCGAGCTGTACCAGCAGGCTGCCCACACCGCCCGCAGCCGCCTCCACCAGCACCCGGTCACCGGGGCGTACGCCGACCGCCTCGACCAGCATGGTGGCCGTACGCCCGTCGGCCAGCAGCGCCACCGCCGCGTCCAGCGCGAGCCCGGCCGGCACCTCGAACGGCGCGGAGGCGTCCACGGCGGCACGTTCGGCGTACCCGCCGGAGCCACCGGTGGCGCTGACCACCCGACGCCCGGTCAGCGCGGGGTCGACGTCCGGCCCGACGGCGGCGATCACTCCACCGACGCCGTTACCGGGGATCAGCGGCGGAGTGACCCGGAAGGGTCCGGGGCGACCGGACCGAAGCTGTGTCTCGACGAAGGTGATGTTCGCGTGCGCGACGTCGATCAGCACCTGGCCGGGGCCGGGCACCGGGTCGGGAGCCGGGCCGGGGACCAGCACCTCGGGTCCGCCGAACGCACGTAACCAGACCGCCCGCATGGAACCCCCTTGGTCAAGGTGGGCACCGTGCCCACGCTACGGCCAGTTCATCTCCTCAACCGAACTTGAGGTCAAGGGGCGTGGCCGGTCAGCGGGCGGAGGGGCCGACGCCCGGCGACTCGACCAGCCGGGAGAGCACGATGGTGCTGCGGGTGGAGGTCACGAACGACTCGGCGCGTAGCCGTTCCAGCGCCGCCTCCAGGTGGGCGATGTCGGCGGCGCGCAGGTGCACCAGCGCGTCCGCCTCACCGGACACGGTGTACGCACCGACCACCTCCGGGTGTCGGCGGGCGGCCACGCCGATCTGGGCCGGGGTGGTCCGGCCGGCGCAGAACAGCTCGACGAACGCCTCGGTGGTCCAGCCGACGGCGGCCGGATCCACGACGGCCGTGAATCCCCTGATGACGCCGGTGGCGCGCAGTCGGTCGACCCGGCGTTTGACCGCCGGGGCGGAGAGTGACACCCGGTTGCCGATGTCGGCGTACGACGCGCGGGCGTCGGCGACGAGCAACGCAATGATCCGCTGGTCTACCGCGTCTATCTGCAACGTTCCGCCCCTGGGAAGCAATGGTTGTGGCTGTTACCAAAGTTCTACGGTACCTACTCTTGGTGACCGTGAACCAGCAGCGAGTCCCGCGAAAGCGGACATATCTCATGTGCTCGCCCGAGCACTTCGCGGTCGAGTACGCGATCAACCCGTGGATGGACGTGGCCACCCCGGTGGACCGGGAACTGGCCGTCAAGCAGTGGGACCGGCTGCGCGAGACGCTGGTCGGCCTCGGCCACGAGGTGCACCTGCTCACCCCCGAGCCGGGCCTGCCCGACATGGTCTACGCGGCCAACGGCGCCCTGATGGTGGACGGCAGTGTCTACGGCGCGCGGTTCAAGCACGAGCAGCGGGCCGCCGAGGCCGCCGCGCACCGGGCGTTCTACGAGTCGCAGGGCTGGCGGTTCATCGCACCGAGCGAGACCAACGAGGGCGAGGGTGACTTCGCGTACGTGCCGGAGGCGCACGGCGGGCTCATCCTGGCCGGGCATGGTTTTCGCACCGAGATCCCCGCGCACGCCGAGGCACAGGAGGCGCTGGGCCGGCCGGTGGTGTCGCTGCACCTGATCGACCCGCGCTTCTATCACCTGGACGTGGCGCTCACCGTCCTCGACGACTCGAACATCGCCTACTTCCCCGGCGCGTTCTCCGCAGCGAGCCAGCGGGTGCTCGCCCAGCTCTTCCCGGCCGCGGTGATCGCCGACGACGCCGACGCCATGGCGTTCGGGCTCAACCTGGTGAGCGACGGCGCGAACGTGGTGCTCAACAGCGAGGCCACCGGACTCGCCGGCACGCTCAAGGCCGCCGGCTACACCCCGGTGCCGGTCGAGCTGGCCGAGCTGAAGAAGGGCGGCGGCAGCGTCAAGTGCTGCATCGCCGAACTGCGGCACTGACCCGAGCGCTGCCGCGTACGTCAGGGGCCGGTCTCCCAAGCGGGAGGCCGGCCCCTGATCTCGCTCCGGTGGGCGCTCAGCCCAGCGTCTCCAGCTCGTTGATCAGCACGTTCGACATGACCTGACCGTCGCGCTGCACCTCGCGCAGGTACCACTTCTGCTGCGGGGTACGCGGCTGGTTGAACTGCCAGACGCCGCGCGGGCTGTCGATCTGCCCGATCTTGCCCAGCGCAAGGTTGACCTGCTGCGGGGTGGGCTCACCGCCGGTCAGCTGGATCGCCTGGTCGAGCACCTGCGCCGCGTCGTACGACGCCATCGCGTAGGTGGTCGGGGTGACCTGGTGCTTCTTGCGGTAGGCCGAGGCGAAGACCCGGTTGGTCGTGCTGTTCAGGTCGGCCGAGTAGTTCAGCGCGGTCTGGATGCCCAGGGCGTCGCGCTGCATGCTCTCCAGCGCGGTGCCCTCGGTGAGAAAGCCGGGCGCGTAGATCGGCCCGGAGAACTGGTCGCGAAGCTGCTTGATGAACTCCACGGCGGCGGTGCCGGCGTAGAAGCAGAAGACCGCGGTCGGCTTCTTGGCCAACGCCTTCTTGATGTCCGAGACGTACGTGGTCTTCCCCGGCGTGGCGGTGGCGTCGGTGTTGGTCACCGGGTCGGCGATCCGCGGGTCGGTGGCCCCGAACGCCTGCCGGAAGCCCCGCACCACGTCCGGGCTGCCGACGTTCTCCGGCACGATGATGGCCACCCGGGCGTTCGCGGGCAGCTGGTCGCGCAGGTAGCGGCCCATCGCGCGGCCAGCCTCGTCCAGCACGTACGACGTCCGCCAGATGTAGACCACGCTCTGCAGGCTGCTGGGCGAGGCGTTGGAGCCGATCAGCGGGACCCGGGCCTGCTCCACGGTGTCCCGGATGTTGACCATCACCGACGAGTTGACCACCCCGGTGAGCGCGAGGACGCCCTGCTTGAGCAGGTCGTCGACGGCGGCCTTGCCGGTCTTGGCGGTGTCGCCCTCGTCGGCGGTCAGCAGGGTCACCGGGTGCCCGCCCAGCCGCTGGTCGTGCAGGTCGAGGAAGAGCTGGAAGCCGTTGGTGATGTCGTCGCCGATGCTCTTGAAGCCGCCGGCACGCGGTGCGATCAGACCGATCTTGATCGGGCCCCGGTTGGAGGTCGCCTGGCCGTCCGTGTCGGAGCCGCAACCGGCGGCGAATCCGGTGGTACCGAGCGCGGCCAGCAGTTGGAGCGCTCGCCTGCGATTCATCTGCGACACCGAGTTCCTTCCAAGGAGCGTTGCAGGGCAGGACAACGCCCCTCCGGCGTTCTACCTGGTCCGCGACGCTGCGTCAATGGTTAGTGATCATCCTGCAGGGACCGCAACGCGTCGAGGACCTGCGGCCAGGCCTCCGACTCCGGGTCGATCAGCCCGAAATGCTCGCATCCGGGCAGTTCAACAAGGGAAATATCGGATCCTGCGGCACGGGCCGCCGTAACGAAAACTCGGCTGATCTCCACCGGCACCTGTTGGTCAGTCGAGCCATGAACTATTACTGTCCGTGTCTGTGTCGGCACCAATGATCGTGGATCTGCCGCCGCGTACCGGTCCGGAACCTGCGCCGGACCGCCGCCGAGCAGCGCGGCCACCGCGCCCGAGTCCAGATCCCGCCGGTACGCCTCGGCGAGGTCGGCCACCGGGGCCAGGGCGAGGACCCCGCCCACCGTCGTCGGCGCGACGGCCGCCGCGTACAACGCCAGGTGGCCGCCGGCGGAGTGGCCGACCAGGATCGGCGCGGCCCGGGTCACCCGGTCGGGCATGAGGTCGGCGGCCAGCCCCGGTAGCTCGGCCACCCCGGTCAGCACGTCGGTCAACGTGCCCGGCCAGCCGCCGCCCGGCTGCCCGGTACGCCGGTATTCCAGCTGCGCGACCGGGTACCCGGACCCGGCGAGTGCGGCAGCCAGCGGCCCGGTGTGCCGCCGGTCGTACTCGGCCCGCCAGAAGCCGCCGTGCACCACGACGACCAGCGGTCGCGCCGGGCCGTTGCCGGCCGGGAGCCGCAGATCGGCCACCTGATCCGGGTGGTCGCCGTACGCCACGGTCCGGTCCGGCTCCGGGGCGGGCCGGGTCAGCACGGCACGCGGGTCGGCAGGCATGGCGCGACCGTAGCGCGCCCGCCCGGGTGGTTCGGTCCTGGGAGTCGGTCCCGGGCGGCACGACACAGGCCGACTGAGTAAAGATGGACCCCATGACCGAAGCGCACTCCGCTGCACAGAACGATGAGCCGGGCCCCGACGGCACCGGTCACTCCGGCATCGTGGTGGTGGTCGGCCCGGACGGCCAGCCGGTCGGCACGGTGCAGACCGACGAGGGGCAGGGCGAGGATCCGACCCGCCTGGTCGAACAGCCGGCCAAGGTGATGCGAATCGGCAGCATGATCAAGCAGCTGCTCGAGGAGGTCAAGGCCGCCCCGCTCGACGACGCCAGCCGGCACCGGATGCGGGAGATCCACGAGCGGTCCATCGTCGAGCTCAAGGAGGGCCTCGCCCCCGAGCTGCGCGACGAACTGGAGCGCATCTCACTGCCCTTCACGGAGGACAAGGCCCCGAGCGAGAGCGAGCTGCGGATCGCGCACGCACAGCTCGTCGGCTGGCTGGAGGGGCTCTTCCACGGCATCCAGGCGGCCCTGGTCGCCCAGCAGATGGCGGCCCGGGTCCAGCTGGAGCAGATGCGCTCGGGCCGGCAGGCGTTGCCCAGCGGCCCCGGTGGGGTGGTGCCCGGCATGCCGGGCATCGGCCAGCCCGGGGGCGGCGAGGGGCACAACACCGGCCAGTACCTCTGACCCGCCGGGCCCCGGCCCGGTCAGCCCACCCCGAAAACCTTCTCCAGGTACGCCGCCACGCCGTCCTCGGAGTTCGCCGTCGTCACCTCGTCGGCGACCGCCAGGACGGCGCGGTGCGCGTTCGCCACCGCCACGCCACGTCCGGCCCAGCTCAGCATCGGCACGTCGTTGGGCATGTCGCCGAAGGCCAGCACGTCCGCTGCCGCCACACCGAGCCGGTCGCAGTACCAGGCCAGCCCCGCCGCCTTGGTCACACCGGCCGCCGAGATCTCCACCAGCCCGGACGACGACGAGTGCGTCGCCTCGGCCAGCCCAGCCACCGCCCCGGCCACCAGCGCGACGAACGCGTCCGGGTCCTGCTCGCCGGCGCGAGCGAGAAGTTTCACCGCCGGGGCCGAGAGCAACTCCTCCGGCGTCTCGACCGGCCGCATCCCGTCTGGGTCGACGTCCCAGCGCAGCGGGTAGTGCACCTCGTGCCGCATCTCCCGGCTGTCCAGGATCTCCACCGCGAAGCTGATCCCGGGCACCTCGGCACGTAGCCGCCGGGCCACCTCGGCCAGGTGCTGCGGCGCGAGCGGGTCGGCTCGCAGCACCTCGTCCGCGACCGGGTCGTAGACCACGGCGCCGTTGGCGCAGATCGCCGGCAGCGGCTCGGCCAACTGGTCGTACACCATCTTGAGCCAGCGGACGGGACGACCGGTGACCAGCACGACCGGCGTGCCCCGCGCGGAGATCCGCGCGAGCACGTCGGCGGTGTGCGGGCTGACCGTGCGGTCGTCACGGACGAGCGTGCCGTCGATGTCGGTGGCGATGAGCCGGGGTGTCTCTCCCATCACCGGGACAGTAGCCGGTCCAGGTACACCGCCACCCCGTCGTCGTCGTTGCGCAGGGTCACCTCGTCGGCGGCGGCGCGGACGTCGGGGTGCGCGTTCGCGACCGCCACCCGGGACCAGCCAGCCCACTCGAACATCGGCAGGTCGTTGGGCATGTCACCGAAGACCAGCACGTCGGCCGGATCGACCCCGAGAGACTGCGCCACCACGGTCAGCCCGGTCGCCTTGTCCACGCCCGGCGGGCAGATCTCGATGAAGCCGAGCCCGGCCTGGGTGAGCGTGGCGACCTCCGGCGGAACGATCCGCCGGGCCACCGCCAGCAGTTCGTCCACGTGATGGTCGGCGGTCCGGGCGAAGGCCTTGATCACGTCGCAGGAGAGGCATTCCGCGCGGCTGCGCGCCTCGAACCGGTCCTGATAGGGCCAGCTTGCGTGGTAGTCGCCCCAGAGTGGGGCGTCGTGCTCGTCGGACGCCTCGACCATGACGGTCAGCGGGCCGACCTCGGCCTCCAGGTCGGCGAGCAGACGGGTCAGCACCTCGCCGGCCAGCCGCTCGTCGCGGAGCACCACCGGCCCGGCCGGGTCGCTCTGGTCGACGACCCGTCCGCCACCGGCCAGCACCAGGAAGTCGGCGGCCCGGATGTCGTTGCGGGTCAACTCGGTCAACCGCGGGCCGCGCCCGGTCGCGCCGACCACCGGAATTCCGGCGGCCCGCACCCGGTCGAGCACCCCATGGGTGTACGCGGAGACGGTGTCGTCGCTGCGGACGAGCGTCCCGTCGAGATCGGTCGCGATCAGCTTGGGCAGGCCCGGGCGGGTCATCGTTCCTCCTTCGCCCGCCGCCGTCGCAGCCAGCCGTGCGGCCCTGAGTGTCGAGACCCGGCGGGACGGCGGGCAGCAACCGTACCTCGCGGAACAGGTCGCAACCATGGCTTCCAGGCGAATCGGGCGCCAACGGGCGGGGACCCGCCGGTGTCGATGGATAACCGACCGGACGGCGCTGGTGTAAGGGGACGCCGGCGCCTCCGGGGACCGGATCCGCGCTGCTCAGCGCGGGGGCTCAGGGTGGGCGAACGGTACGGCCGAGGTGACCGTCAGATCGGCCGGCTCGGATCGGCCGTCCTCCTCGATCGGCTCCTGGCGGCGACGCCAACCGCGGCCCGCGCCACCGGCCAGGTCGTCGTCGGCCGCTGGCCCGGCCGGGCCGCCGTCGAGGGCGGCCGCCGGCAGTCGCAGCGCCGCGCCGAGCAGCAGGCAGGCGACGAACGCCATCACCAGTCCGCGGCCGTACTCGGCCCGGAAGCCTTCCTGGGCGGTGTAGAGGAGGCTGCGTTGGGCGGGGTCATCGAGCGTCGTCGCGGCGGCGATCAGCAGCGCCAGCAGGGCGCCGGTCAGGGTGAGCCCGGCCAACCGGGCATTCGGCCGGATGGCGGCCGTGCCCCGCAGCGCCAGCGCCACGATGCAGACCAGGCCGAGCAGCCCGACCAGATAGCCGACCCCGAAACCGCCGACCTCGGACAACCCGGCCGGCACCTCGATCGAGCTGTCCGGGCCGGGCCCGCCGTCCGGGACGGTCATCACCAGCCACTCGCCGACCAGCGAGGCGACCCCGGCCACCGCACCGAGCCCGGCCAACAGCAGGGGCACCCGGGGGTCCCGGGTCAGACCGGCCAGGGACCGGCGGAACTGGCGCCGCCGGGCCGGCGGCTCATCGGCGGCCCACTCGATCACGGCCGGGCCGTCGGACCGGTCGCCCTGCCGGGGGATCGGCAACTCCTCGGACATCGGCCATCCTTCCGCCGGTCACGCACCTGTCACGAATCATGGCACAACCTGCAGATTGTGACCGGAATCGCAGGGCGGGCGTCGGTGTCGGTCGGTCGCTCGGTGGTCGCCTTTCCGCTAGCGTTCTGGCTATGCCAATCCGTACCGCTTCCGCACAATGGCAGGGCAATCTCACCGAGGGCGCGGGCACTGTCCGCACCGGTAAGGGCGGCCTGTCCGGCAACTACTCGTTCAAGTCGCGCTTCGAGGAGGGTGAGGGCACCAACCCCGAGGAGCTGATCGCGGCCGCGCACGCCGGCTGCTTCTCGATGGCGTTCTCAAAGGCCCTCGCCGACGCGGGCTCGACCCCCACCTCGGTCGAGACCACCGCGAAGGTCCACCTGGACACCACCGACGCCGGCCCGACCGTGACCCGGATCGACCTCGAGACCGTAGGCCAGGTGCCGGGCGTCGACGAGGCCGAGTTCCAGAAGATCGCCGAGGCCGCCAAGGCCGGCTGCCCGATCTCCCGCCTGCTCTCGCCGGGCGCCGAGATCACCCTCACCGCCCGCCTGGCCTCCTGACTCGGCCGACCCGTACGCCAGACGTTTCCGCAGCGAGCGGCCGCCCAGTCCGGGTGGCCGCTCGCGGCGTAAAGGCGCGGACCTCGATCGGGGTCGCGGAATCGTGACCCGGGTCGGTCGGGTCGGCATCGGGCAGAATGGGTGGCGTGCCGGTGGAGATGAACCGCGAGCGCTTCGAGGAACTGGTCGGCGACGCCCTCGACGAGGTGCCCGAGGAACTGCTCCGCCTGATGAGCAACGTGGTGATCCTGGTCGAGGACGACCCACCGCGGGGCGACCCGCACCTGCTCGGCCTCTACGAGGGGCACGCGCTGACCAGCCGAGGCTGGGACTACTCGGGCGTACTGCCCGACCGGATCTTCATCTACCGTCGGCCGATCCTGCGCATCTGTGACAGCGACGAGGACGTCGTCGACGAGGTGGCGGTGACCGTGGTGCACGAGATCGCCCATCATTTCGGCATCGACGACGAACGACTGCACGCGCTGGGCTGGGGCTGAGAGACCGCCGATGGTCCGCGCGCCGGACCCGCCACGCCGCTCGGCTGATGGCCCGTGGTTGCTCCGGTCGCCTACCGTCGGTGCAGCGAACGCGACCCTTTTCAGGAGGCACCTTTCATGCGCAGCGAGCTGTTCTCCGCGGAAAATCTGGAGAAGGAGTCCGCACAGGCCGGCATGCGGCTGCAGAACTCCAAGATGTTGAAGATCGAGCTCAACGGCGAGGCGATGGCCCGGGTCGGGTCGATGGTCGCCTACCAGGGGCAGGTGCAGTTCCAGGCGCTGGGCTCCGGCGGGCTCGGCAAGTTCCTCAAGCAGAAGCTCACCGGCGAGGGCGTCCCGCTGATGAAGATCTCCGGCCAGGGTGACGTCTTCCTCGCCGAGTTGGCCAAGGACGTGCACATCATCGATCTGGAGCCGGGCGACGCGCTCTCCATCAACGGCTCCAGCGTGCTCGCCTTCGACTCGACCCTGCAGTACGACATCAGGATGGTCGGCGGTGCCGGAATGGCCTCCTCGTCCGGCCTGTTCAACTGCGTGTTCAGCGGGTACGGCCGGATCGCCATCACCACCAAGGGCACCCCGGTGGTGCTCAACGTGGACGCCCCGACGTACGTCGACCCGCAGGCGGCGGTCTGCTGGTCGGCCAACCTCCAGACCGGCTACCACCGAGCCGAGCAGCTCGGCCTCGGCACGCTGCTCGGTCGACGTACCGGCGAGTCGTTCACGATGAGCTTCGCCGGTCAGGGCTTCGTGGTGGTGCAGCCGTCCGAGGAGCCGCCGATCATGGGCAGCGGGACGCAGCAGCAAGAGGGCGGTCTGCTCGGCGGTCTGCTGAGCTGACACGGCGGTTGCGGGCGCTCCCGGCTCGGGGGCGCCGGCAACCGTACGGTCAGGTCAGCTCGCCGGAACGCAGCCGGGTCAGCCAAGCAGCCGCGTCGGCGTAGTCGACGTCGGACAGACCGGCCGGCGCGGGCACCGGTCGGTCGCTGGCCGTCGGGGCCCAGCGGTGTCGGGGGTACGAGCCCAGGAAGCGGACATCGGCACAGACCCGGTGCAGCCCCTGCAACGCCTCGCCCAGCCGTACGTCCGCGACGTGCCCGGTGCAGTCCAGGAAGAAGACGTACCGGCCCAACGCCTCGCCGGTCGGGCGAGACTCGATCCGGGTCAGGTTGACCCCCCGGACGGCCAGCTCCATCAGCACCGACAGCAGCGCGCCGACCCGGTCGTGGGCGATGAACACCGCGAGTGAGGTGAGGTCGTCGCCGGTCGGTGGCGGTGGCGTCCCGGGGCGGGAGACCAGCGCGAACCGGGTCACCGCGTCGGGGTGGTCGGCGATCTTGTCGGCGAGCACCGCGAGCCGGTTCCTGGTCGCCCCGATCGGCGCGCAGATCGCGGCGTCGTAATCGCCTGAGGCGGCGCCAGCGGCAGCCGCGCCGTTGGAGAGCACGTCGACGACCACCGCGTCGGGCAGGTGATTGCGGAGCCATCCCCGGCACTGGGTGGACGCCTGCGGATGGGCCGCCACCGTGCGGACCGAGCTGAGCGGGGTGCCCGGTCGGGCACCGATCACGAACTCGACCGGCAGGATCACCTCCCGGACGATCACCAACGGCTCGCCCTCGGCCATTTCGTCCAGCGTGACGCCGACCGCGCCGCCGATGGAGTTCTCCAGCGGCACCAGCGCGGCGTCGGCGTCGCCGGCTCGGACGCTGTCCAGCGCCTCCCCGACGCTGCGGGCGGGCGTACGACTGCCCCGCTCGGCGGCGGGGACGGTGCGCAGGGCCTGCTCGGCGAAGGTGCCCTCCGGACCGAGGTAGACGAAGCGTGTCGGCGGTGTACCCGGCATACCGTTCAGCCTACGCACCCGGCCCGACGACCGGGCCGGCGTCGCAGGCGAGTGTCCGGATGCCGGCCGGGCTGGTGGCCCGTACCTCGATGGTGCACACATCGGTGCCGGCGGTGACCAGCTCGGGTCCGGCGGACCGGCCGCGGGTGACCACCTGAAGCTCCTCGTGCCCGGTCACCTCCAGCACGGTGTACTGCCAGTCGGCGGCGCAGAGCGGCCCGGTACGGACCCGGACCTGGACGTTGTCCGGGAGTACCGCCGCGCGGCCGCGCAGCAGCTGCACCACCCGTTGCCCGGTCGGCCCGTTCCGGCAGGCCGTGGCGACCAGCCCGGCGTCCGGGGTGGCCGACATGGTGCCGGTCGGCGGTGTGGTGGGCCTGCTGCTCGGGATGCCGGTCGGGCTGGGCGCCGTTGGTGCGCCACTGCCGGTCGGCACCGTCGCCGGGTCGCGGAGTTCGGGTGGGGCGCCGCAGCCGGTCAGCACCCCGATCGCGAGCAGGGCGAGCGCAGCCGACAGGACCCGGGTAGCGGGCCGCGGCTGCCGGGTCGCCGTCGAGATGCGGGGCGCCGGTGGGACGCGGGTCGTCGCCCGCGGTGGGGCGTACGCGCGGCGGGGCGGGGTGAACGGCACGGGCCGATCCTCGGGACTTCGGAGAACGTCGTGGCGGCCGGGTGGCCGAGCCCATCGTAGGGGGAGCGGCCGGCCGGGTGAAGCTCAGCCGAGGACGCGGTGCCCGGCACGTTCCAGCGCGGCGGTGCCCTCGGCCAGCCGGACGGCCGGCACCAGCAGGTAGTCGGTGTCGAAGGTGGAGAACGTGACCACGCTGACCCGGGCTCCCGCGAGCGGGTCGACCAGAGCCGCCAGGGTGCCGGTGCCGGCCGCCTCCAGCGGGCCGGCGACCCGCAGGCAACGCCACGCGGTCTCCACCACGGCCTGTGCCGGCGCACGATCGGTCGGGCAGATCACCGAGATCCCGTCGGCGGTCCAGCTCACCGTCACCACGTCGGTGCGGCCCAGCCCGCTCGACAGCGCGTACGGCAGGGCGGTGCCGGCGGCCAACCGGCACACGGCGTACTCCCCCGGCAGCAGAGCGATATCGAGCATGAGGGCACCTTACGGCCTCGGCGCGGACCCATCCCGACATCGCCGCGTACACACTCCGTCGGAGCTCAGACCTCGGAGAAGAAGGTGAGCGAGCCGGCCACGTCACCGTCGGCCAGCACCGGGGTGGAGATCGCGTCGACGGTCGCGTCGGAGCTGTCCGGTGAGGCCGCCTGCACGCGGATCAGCCCGCGGGCGAGTCGCCCGGAGGTGAGCGCCAGCAGGGGCGGGATCTTGTCGACCTCGGCCTCGGTCAGCACGTTCCGGTTGGCGGTGAAGTCCAGCAGGCGCAGCCCACCGTCGAGCAGTGGCCGCCCGACCAGGCCGGCCGGGTCGCCGAGGCAGAGCAGCTCGCAGCCGGCCGAGGAGATCGCCACGACCCGGGTGGCCGCGTCGATCAGCAGGCATGGCTCGTCGGCCCGGGAGACCGTCGAGGACCACTGGCCGACGTTGTCGGACTCCGGCTCGGACGAGGCCCGCGCCGTCGGCACGAACACTTCCGAGAGCGAGAGTTCGACGTGGGCCACCGCGCCTCCTATGTACACCGACGGACTGTCCACGCTAGCGGGTCGCCGACAGAACCATCGAGCGCACCGGGGTCACCGAGCCGCGCTGCCCGAACCGGGGCGGCCGGTGACGGCGCGGGTGACCGGTGGGGTCGGGGGGACCGGAGCCGCGTGGCGTCGCCGGTGACGTTACCGGCGGCTGGCCGGCTTGTCAGCGGCCGTTCGGCCCTCGTCATACCACCGGTAGTCGGCTGTTGGACGGTAAGTGCCCTTCAGCCAGGTGCCGGGGTGCTGCGCGACCCGGGACAGCTTCTCGGCGGTGGCCGGGCTGATCCGGCTGCCACCGGCCACGAGGAGCCGGTCGAGCTCCCGGTGGGTGGCCATCATGCAGTCCTTCGGCAGGCCGTAGACGCTGATCACGCCGGAGCCGACGAAGGTCAGCACCGGAGACACCGGAACGGGCAGCCCCACCGCGTCGGAGAGGGCCTTGCTCGCCCGCTTGGCATCCCGGCGGGCCTCTGCCACGTACGGAGGCCGCTTGCCGTTGATCTGGACGACGTCCCCGGCGACGAGCACGCGGGCCCGGCCGTGGTCGGCGATGGTCACCGCGAACAGGCCGCTCGGCCCGATGGCGAGGAACCCGGCCCGCTCGTCCTGGTCGCGGTCGAGCAGGACGTCCGCCACATCGGTGCGGGGCCACTCGATCACGTGCCAGGCCGGCCCGAGATGGTCGAGCTGGCCCAGCGCCCGTGCTCCGGCCGCCTCCAGCCGCCGAGCGCCCCGCTCGGCCCGACGACGGCGTGCCCATTCGAGCGGTGTCGGACGGACCGGTTGGAGCGCCCCCGGGGAGTCGACCCGGGGATGGGGCACCGCGACGGGCGGCAGTGCCCGTGCGGTCGGTACGGCTCGTCGGGCGGGAAAGACAGTCATCGCGACCTCCGGCAAAAGGTCCCTCGAAGTTATGTCCTCACTACCCTACGTTGCTACTCCCGGTGTTCTGCAAGCCGGAGCGCCGGAGTGACTGTGGATGAATGCCATATTCATCCACAGTTCTTTTCTCGGATGCCGCCAAACCCTGCCCTACGCTGCGGGAGTGACCCACTACGTCGACAGTGAAGTCGGCCGGCTCGGCACCGTACTGCTGCACCGGCCCGGCCCGGAACTGGCCCGGCTCACCCCCCGCAACAACGACTCGCTCCTGTTCGACGCGATCCCCTGGGTCGGCCGAGCGCAGGAGGAGCACGACGCGTTCGCCGCCGCGCTGCGCGAGCGTGGGGTCGAGGTGCTCTACCTGGCCACCCTGCTGGCCGAGACACTGGCCGTCGAGGACGCCCGGGCCGAACTCACCGAGCAGGTGCTCCGGTCCCGCCGGCTCGGCGACACCCTGCGCGCCCGGGTCGCCGACCATCTCGCCTACCTGGACCCGGCCGCGCTGGCCGACGTGCTCACCGCCGGGCTGGCCCACGAGGAACTGCGGATCAGCTCCGAACGGCCGGGCGGTCTGGTCTACACGCTGATGGACCGGCACGATTTTGTCATCGACCCGCTGCCGAACCTGCTGTTCACCCGGGACTCATCGCTGTGGATCGGCGATCGGGTCGGTGTCACCAGCCTGGCCATGCCGGCCCGCCGTCGGGAGACCACCCTGACCGACGCGATCTACCGGCACCACCCGCGCTTCGCGGGCACCGAGTTCGTCTACCGGCCCGATCTCGAGCACCTGGAGGGCGGGGACGTGCTGCTGCTGGCCCCCGGGGTGCTGGCGGTCGGTGTGGGCGAGCGGACCACTCCGGCCGGTGCGGAACGCCTCGGCCGGCAGGTCTTCGCCGCCGGGCTGGCCCACACCATCCTGGTGGTGCCGATCGCCCAGGAGCGCGCCACCATGCACCTGGACACCGTCTGCACGATGGTCGACGTGGACGCCGTGCTGATGTATCCCAACATCGCCAGCACGCTCTCCGCGTACACCGTGATCGCCGGCGCGGACGGCGAGGACCCGCGGGTGGACGGCCCGGCGCCGTTCCTGCGGGCCGCCGCCGACGCGATGGACCTCGACCAGCTCCGGGTCATCGACACCGGGCTGGACCCGGTCACCGCGGAACGCGAGCAGTGGGACGACGGCAACAACACCCTCGCTCTGGCGCCTCGGCTCTGCGTCGGCTACGAGCGCAACACCGAGACCAACGCCCAACTGGAGCGGGCCGGCATCGAGGTGATCCCGATCGCCGGCTCGGAGCTGGGCTCCGGCCGGGGTGGCCCACGCTGTATGTCCTGCCCGATCGTCCGCGACCCACTGAAAGGAAGGGCCCCCTATTAACGCCTGGTGCATAACAAGGGTCCCTTCCTTGCACTCAGCGCAGGGTGAGCTGACGGCCTAGCAGCCCCTGGCGGGCACGCCGGCCGGCGGCGTCCAGCTCGTCGGTGGCGTTGAGCGCCTCGGCGTACCGCTTGGCGAACTGCGCCACCGGCTCCTCCCAGTCGGCCGCCGGGGTCTCCTCGGGCAGGTCCCAGACCGGCACCAGCCGGCCGTGCGCGCGGAACATGCCGGCGAAGCGGGTCTGCTCGCCGAGCGGCAGCGTGCCGGCCGCGCCGAGCCGGGCCAGCGCGTCCAGGGCGGCGTCCTCGTCGTCCGGCAACACCCAGCGCACGTGCGACTTCTCCGGCACCCGACACCAGTACGCGGCCTTCGCGGCGGTCAGCCGGACCGTCGGGTAGATGGCCGCGTTCGCCCGCTCCAGCGACGCCTGCACGGTCGGGTCGTCCGCGGCGCCGGGGTCGAGCCAGAACTCGAACCCTTCATGCATGGTGATCTCCAGCGGGCCGTCCACCAGGACGTCCTGCAACCGGGGGCCGGGGCCGGGCAGCGGTGGCACCGCCACCTGGCCGCCCGGCTCGGTCCGCAGCGCGCAGAGCAGCGCCTCGGCGAGGTCCCTGGAGACGTCGCCGGACTGCTGGTGACGCTGCAGACCGATCAGCACCCGGCCGTCCGGCTTGGTCATCGCCGGCGCGGCCATCGGCAGCACCGTGGCCAGCGTCGCCGGCCGGTCACCGAATTCCTCGACCAGGGCGGGCGCCAGCCGCAGCGGCGCGGAGGCGGCGGGCACCAGTTCCCGCAACGCGATCCACTCGGGCTCGTCGATGAGCCCCTCGAATGGTCGCGGTACGAAGATGTCCCGCACCTTGTCCCGCCGGGGGGCGGTGTCGGCTGCGCTGCGCTGGCTCTTTCGACGCTTGCTCACGGCGTCACAGCCTAGAGGCCCGACGGGCTCGCCGTGGCCGGGACCCGCCCCGAGCCGTCGCTCAGCCCGCCGCCACCAGGTCGGAACGGGGCGTCGGCGCCGGATCGAACTCCGCCCAGACGCGCTGGCCCAGCCCGTCCCGCTCGACGCCCCAGCGGGTGGCCAGGCCGGCCACGATGTGCAGGCCCCGCCCGTCCGCCGAGTCGGGGGTGGCCGCCCGGATCCGCGGCCCGGCGCCCGCGCCACCGTCGGTCACCCGCAGTTGGATCCGCGGCCCGTCGGCCGAGGGCCGCAACCGCCAGGCCACCCGGACCACCCCGCCGGGCAGCGGCCGGGCGTGCCGCACCGCGTTGCCCACCAACTCGGCGAGCACCGCGATCAGATCCGCAAGAAGCGTCGGGGGTACGACGTCCGCCAGATCGCTGGCGAGCCGGTGCCGGGCCAGCCGCGCGCCAGCGGGGTGGTGGGGGACCACCACGCACCATGCCCGTTCCCTCGCTGCCGCTGCCACCGTCGCCTCCACGTCGCGTCACCGCCGGTCAACCGCGCGGTAGCCGCACCTCTGCGACCGTACCGCCGCCGGTCCTCGGACGTAGGGATACCCATCCATTCTGCTGTTCAACGATCCGGCGGACGAGATAGAGGCCGAGCCCCGCTCCCGGATAGCCGCGTCGGTCGCCGGACTCGCCCTGCCAGAACCGGTCGAACGCCCGCTCCACGTGCTCCGATCGGATGCCGATGCCCCGGTCGCTGACCCGGAGCGCCACCAGTTGCCCGTCGACCCCGGCGGTGATCTCGATCGGCGAGTCCGGTGCCGAGTACTTGCCGGCGTTGGTCGCCAGCTCGGTCAGTACGGTGGCCAGGCTGGGCCGGTGGCCGAGCGCCTTGGGCAGGTCGGCAGGGAGGCGGAGCACCAGCCGGCGACGCAGCTCCGCCGGCAGGTCGACGACCGCGTGGCGCAGCGCGTCGCCCAGGTCGAACGGCGTGGGCGGCTCGTCCCCCGGCCCCGCCTCGGCGGCCGAGGAGAGCAGCCGGTCGACCAATCGGGCCAGCTCGTTGGCGCGCTGCCCGATCACCCGGGCGGCCTGCCGCCGGTCGGAGTCGGTCAACGACTCCCAGTGGTCGGTGAGGGTGTCCGCGTACCCCTTGATCACCGTGACCGGCGTGCGCAGCTCGTGGCTGGTCACCGCGACGAACAGCTCGCGGTCGTGGTCCCGGCGCTGCTGGTCGGTGATGTCGCGGAAGGTGACCACCCGCAGGCTGCCCGGGCCGGGCAGCTCACCGGAGGTGATCCGCAGCCAGCGCCCGTCCGGCAGCCGGTGGTCGCGGACCTGACCGGACGGCGGCAGCGGGAACGGCAGCTGACGACTCAGTGCCTGCTCCGATGCCCGACCGGTGACCTGGGCGGCGGCCGGGTTCCAGAGCCGGACGTAGCCGTCCCGGTCGACCACGGCCAACCCGTCGGCGAGCGCCGCCACCACCGGCCCGTCGCCGTGCACCGGCAGCCCGCTCTGGTCGCCGTACATGTGCGCGACGCAGGAGGCCAGGTAGGCGATCACCCCCTGCTGCTCGGCACCCGGTTCGTCGTCGTCCGCGTAGACCGCGTGCAGGCTGCCGACGGTGTGCCCGCCGATCTCGGCTCGGGAGACCGCCATCCAGCGCAGTCCGCAACCGGCCAGCTCGTCGGCGAGCTTGCCGGTGAGATGGCCGACCCGGACCTGACTGACCCGGGGGCCGGAGAGCAGACAGACGGTGTCCGGATCGTCGGCGGCAAGCGGGCGACCGAGGGTCCATTCCGCGGCACCGGTAGCGGCGATCACCCGGCCGCCGGCGGGGCCGAACTCGGCGAACGCCATGCCGGCCGCGCCGAGCGCGGGCTGGGCCACCCGGAGCAGTTGGGTGAGGACCGGCAACCCCGAGTCCCCGGAATTGATCATCTCGATGACCACGGTGTGGCCGGCGATGAGAGCGGGGAAATCGATACGCTCCGGCATGTGCCGAGTCTGCCCCGGCGACCCGGTTTTGGGCACCCCCGCCCGGCCGGTACCCCTCAGCGGTCCAGCCGGGCCAGGGCGTGCGCCGGCCGATCGGTGATGATGCCGTCGACCTCGGCGGCCAGCACCAGTTCCAGGTCCGCCGGGTCGTTCACCGTCCACACGTATACCTCGTTGCCGGCCGCGCGCAGTGCGGGCAGCAGTTGCGGGCGGGCCCGGACCAGGCCGATGCCGGGCCCGGCGATGCGGGCGCCGAAGGGCAGCCGGCCGAGCCGCAGCCAGGGCGGCAGCACCTCCAGCAGCAGCACCGTGGGCAGCGTCGGGGCCAGCTCGCGGACCCGCCGGACCGCCAGCGGGGAGAACGACATGACGGTGACCTGGACCGGAGCGCCCGGCACCGGATCGGCCAGCCCGTATTGGCGCAGCAGGGCGACCAGCCGCCGCTCGACGTTCGAGCCGTAGCGGGACGGGTGCTTCGTCTCGACCAGCAGCCGGACCGGTCGGCCGGCGGCCAGCACCGCGTCCAGCAGCCGGGCCAGGGTCAGCAGCCGGGTGTGCGACTCGTCCGGGGGCACGTCACCGCTCGACGCGCTGCCCGGATGCCACGAGCCGAAGTCGAGGGCCTCCAGCTCGGCGAGGGTACGGGCACTGACCAGGCCGCGACCGTTGCTGGTGCGATCCAGCCGCCGGTCGTGTACGCAGACCAGGTGCCCGTCGCGGGTCAGCCGGACATCGCACTCCAGGCCGTCGGCACCCTCGTCGAGGGCGCGCAGGTAGGCGGCGAGGGTGTGCTCCGGAAGGTCGTACGAGGCGCCGCGGTGCGCGAAGACCAGAGGTCCGCCCATCCCCGCCGCCTCAGATGACCCGGCCGGGCTGCCCGTCCGCGCCGACCACCGGCCGCCCGACGGCCGCCCACTGGCGCATCCCGCCGTCGGCGTTGCGTACCTGCTCCCAGCCGTTGTTGACCAGGTAGGCGACGACCTGGGCGGAGCGTCCGCCGGAGCGGCAGATGACCGTCACGTCCCGGTCGGTGGGCACCTCGGCCAGCCGAGCCGGCAGTTCCATCATCGGCAGGTGGTGGGCGTTGGGAGCATGGCCGGCGGCCCACTCGTCGTCCTCGCGGACGTCGAGCAGGTAGGTGTCGTCGGCGATCTCGGTCACGGGCATGGTGGGAACCTGGGGTCCGAACACAGGAAGCAACACTAGATCCTCGCCGGCCGGATCGACACCGACCCGGCCGTCGGCACGGTCACAACCGGGTCACCCAGCGCGGGTTGGCCTGCGCCCAGTCCGACACCCGCGTGTCGCGGACGGCCTCGAAGAGCCCGTTGCCCCCGTTGTCCAGTACCACGTAGGAGACCTCGTCGATGGTCTGCGGGGACGAGGGCACCTGGACGCCGCGCATCCCGTCGGCCGGCAGCGCGCGCAGCGCGAGGAGCAGGTCCTCCAGGGGTACGCCGTTGGTGTCGACGGTGAGCGAGCCGCCGACCGCCCGGAGTACCCGGTCCAGCTTGACCGGGTTGCTGCGCAGGTCGGACTGGCCGGCGCGGTCCAGCATCGCCCGGAGCAGTTGTTGCTGGTGGTGCTGTCGGTCGTAATCGCCGCCGGGCAGGTTGTAGCGCTGCCGTACGTAGTCCAGCGCCTGCGCACCGTCCATCTGCTGGCAGCCGGTGGGGAAGACCCGGTTGGTGTGGATCGAGCGGACCTCGGTGTCCACGCACATCTGCACCCCGCCGAGCAGGTCGATCACCTTCCGGAAGCCGGAGAAGTCGATCAGCGCGGCACCGTCGAACCGGATGCCGGTGAGCCGGTTCAGGGTGGCGGAGAGCAGTCGGGCACCGGCTTCCCCACCGCCGCCGTGCTCGTACGCCGCATTGATCTTGTCCTGGCCGCCGCCGAAGCCGTTCGCGGGCGGGATGGCGACGAGCAGGTCGCGCGGGATGGAGACCAGGTACGCCTCCCGCCGCCCCTCCGGCACGTGCACGATGAGGATGGTGTCCGAGCGCTGGTCCGGGCCGGTGTCGCCGGGACGCCGGTCGGAGCCGACCAGTAGGTAGTTGAGCGCCCCGTCCAGGTCGGTCCGGTCGGTGCGGGCGTCGGCGTCGAGGAGTTGCTCCTTGGCCACCGCGCGGTCGTACCGGTGGCTGAGCATCTTGAGCCCGGCCACCGCGAGGCCGGCCAGCAGGACGAGGGTGAGGCCGACGCCGAGCAGGATCCGGGAGCCGCGGGCACGAGGTGGCCGGGCGGTGTGGGGCGCGCCGGCCCGGCCCGCCGCGTTCCGTCCTGACCTGGACGTGACCGTCTCCCCGCAGCCGAGATGTGAAACCTGCTCACATCAGGCTACGGGCCGTGACGGTACGTTCGCCGGCTTTCCGCGACCTCCGGCCGATCGTCGCCCAATGGCGAGGTCGACCGGCGGCGGTCACTTGCGGCTGGACATCATCTCGGGGTGGGCGAAGACGAACTCGGCCAGCTTGTCCTGCTTGACCGCCCGGAACATGTCCATCGTCTCGGCGTTCAGCGCCTCGCGCTTGTTCTCGTTGCCGTTGAAGGTGCCGTTGTTGGTCTTGAGCATGGTCAGCTCGTTCGCGGTCACCCCGCGCATGGTGAAGATGAAGTTCTCGATCGGTACGCCGCCGGTGTCCAGCACGAACGCCTTACCGGCCGCCTTGATCAGCTGCTGGAGCTTCGCCGGGTTCTTCAGCGTGCCGCCGTCGGTGGCCTTCTTGGCCATCGCCTTGATCAGCTGTTGCTGGTTCTGCTGGCGGTCGTAGTCACCACCGGGCAGCCCGTAGCGCTGCCGGGCGTAGTCCAGCGCCGCCCAGCCCTCCATCTCCCGGCAGCCCTTCTTGTGCACCACCGGGGTCATCTGCTTGCCGGTCTTCTTGGCGTCCGCGTTCCACATCGGCTCGCCGTCGACGAACGACATGTGCTTCGACTTGACCTCGTGGCTCACGCAGATGCGCACCGTGCCGAGGGTGTCGATGACGTTCTTGAAACCGCCGAAGTTGATGATCGCCGCGCCGTCGAAGCTGACCCCGGTGAGCCGCTTGATGGTCTGGGCCATCAACTGGGCGCCACCCTCCCAGCCGCCGCCGTTGCTGGCACCGGCCTGGAACGCGGCATTGATCTTGTCAGTGCCGCCGGGGTAACGGCTCTTCGGGAAGGCCGGGATCTGCGCCTCGGTGTCCCGGGGAACGGAGATCAGGTACGCCTGGTCGTGGGAGGCCGGGATGTGCAGGATGATGATGCTGTCCGACCGGACGTTGTCGGCGGCCCAGCGCTCGCGCGCGTCCACGCCGAGCAGCAGCATGTCGATGGGGCCGTCCAGGCTCGCGCCGCCCTCGGCGTCGGTCTTGCCGGCTTCGCCGAGCAGGTTGCGCTGCGCGATGTCGCCGGTCGCCTGACCGATCAGCACCTTGGTGCCGACGATGGCCGCCCCGCTGCTGAGCATCAGCACGGCACCGAAGATCACGGTCAACCGCGCCCAGAGGGGATCCTTGCGCCGCTTCTTCGTCGACCCGCCACCACCGCCCGACCGGCCACCGTTGC
Organism: Micromonospora vulcania; assembly: GCF_042658605.1. Taxonomy (NCBI): domain Bacteria; kingdom Bacillati; phylum Actinomycetota; class Actinomycetes; order Micromonosporales; family Micromonosporaceae; genus Micromonospora; species Micromonospora vulcania. Next base: position 251,852 of record NZ_JBHSQS010000011.1, read on the forward strand.
CGGGCGGACGCCCGCCCGGGCCACCGCCGTTGGGGCCCGGCTGCATCGGAATGGGCCCGACGACTCGTCCGCTGGGCGCTGCGGGCGCGGCGGACGAAGGGCGACGGCTGGCCTGAACCGGCATGCGTGCTCCAGCTCGCGTGATCAGGAGGGGGGCGGCACCACTGTACGGACATCATTTCGACTTGGCGAGTTCATCCCGGGTCAATCCGGACGCCAATTTCGCCAACCTCGGTCGATCGTCGCCGCTCAATGAGCCGAACGGCCGGCCGTCGATCCGACGGCCGGCCCGTTCGCCCTGGGCCGTACCGCCAGTGCCCGCCACCCGGCGCGATCAGCCGCCGTCGGTGCCCTTCGGCTGATTGGCCGCGACCCAGTCCGCCATCTTGTCCGCCGCCATGGCCTGGTACATCGCCAGCGCCTTCTCCCGGTCCGAGACCACCACCGATTCACCGTTGATCGTGTCGCTGCCCGAGTTCGGGCTGGTCACGAAGGTGAGGTTCTGGCCGCGCAGGTTGCGGAACTGCAGCGCCATGTCGGTCACCGAGAAGCCCTGGTCGACGGTCACGGCCGCCGTCACCGACTGGAGGAAGTCGTTGAGCTTCTTGGGGTTGGCCAGCGTGCCGGTGCTCGCCGCCTTGTCCAGCAGCGCCCGGAGGAACTCCTGCTGGTGCCGCATCCGGGCGAAGTCCCCGTCCGGGAACTGCTTGCGCTGCCGGATCCAGTCCAGCGCCTCCGTGCCGTCCATGTGGTTGGTGCCCTTGGTGAACGTCCGGTACGGCTTGTGGATCGACGTGATGGTCCGCTCCACCTTGAGGTCGACCCCACCGAGAGCGTCGGTGACCTGCTTGAAGCCGGCGAAGTCGATCGCCATCACGTGGTCGATCCGGACGTCGGAGAAGCACTCCACGGTGCGGACCGCCAGCGGCAGCCCGCCGAACGCGAACGCCGCGTTGATCTTCGCGCGCTGGCCGGAGCCGCAGTCCGCGCCCGCGCTCTTCGGGATCGGCACGTAGAGGTCACGCGGGATGGAGACCAGATAGGCCTCCTGGTGGTCGGCCGGGATGTGCATCACGATGATCGTGTCGGCCCGCCACTGGCTCTTCGTGTCGACCGGTGCGTCCGGGTCCCGGGAGTCGCTACCGACCAGCAGGATGTTCAGCGCACCGTCGACAGTCTTGGCCGGCCGACCGCCGGTGATCTCCGCGAACGGATCGGTCCGGGCCAGGTCACCGTCGAGGTTGCGGGCGTACAGCCAGGCGCCGATGCCGCCGAGCAACCCCAGCACCAGCACCGCGATCCCGGCCACCAGGCCGATCCGACCCCAGCGTGGCCGCCGGCGCGGCCGACCGCCGCCACCCGGGCCGCCCGGGCCGGTCGGGCCGCCCGGCCGTACCGGACCCGACGGGCCGCCGGGACTCGGCCGCTCCTCGTCGGGCGACGGGTACCACTGCGCCTCGGTCGGACGGGCACGGCCGGAGGCGCTCCGGTCGGGGCCGGGCACCGAGGCGCGCCCGGTGCTGCGGTGCAGATACGGGTACGGGGCGCCGGCAGACGAGGTCGCTGACATGTAACTCAGGGTACGTAGCGGAGGCCACTACCGCCTTCAGGTGACACTCAGCGACCCGAGGCCTGTCGCGGGCCAGTTACCCTAGCCGCGCCCGGAAGTACTCGATCGTGCGCCGCAGGCCGTCTTCGGGCGCCACGGCCGGCTCGTATCCGAGCAGGTTGCGGGCGAGGGTCAGGTCGGGGCGGCGCATCTCCGGGTCGTCCGAGCTGCGGGTGATGTAGGTCACCTGCGAGGTGCTGTCGGAGAGCGACACGATCAACTCGGCCAGTTGCCGCATGGAGAGCTCGTGCTCGGTGCCGCAGTTGATCGGGCCGGTCTCGGTCGAGTCGAGCAGCAGCAGGATGCCGCGCACCAGGTCCTCGACGAAGCAGATGGACCGGGTCTGGTTGCCGGTGCCGTGCACGGTGATCGGCTCGCCGCGCAGCGCCTGGGAGATGAAGGTGGGGATGGCCCGGCCGTCGTCCGGGCGCATCCGCGGGCCGTACGTGTTGAAGATCCGGACGATCGCCGAGTCGAGCCCGCGGTAACGGTGGTACGCCATGGTGGCCGCCTCGGAGAAGCGCTTCGCCTCGTCGTAGACGCTGCGAACCCCGATCGGGTTGACGTTGCCCCAGTAGGTCTCGCGCTGCGGGTGCTCCTTCGGGTCCCCGTACGCCTCGGAGGTGGAGGCCATCAGGAACCGGGCGCCGTCGGCGGCCGCGCGGTCCAGCAGGTGCAGGGTGCCCACCGAGCCGACCCGGAGGATCTCGACCGGCAGTTGGTCGAAGTCGGTGGGGCTGGCCGGCGAGGCCATGTGCAGGATCGCGTCGAACCGCTCGGCCATTGCCGGGTGATGGGTCGGCAGACCCTCGGAGATGTCCGCCTCGACCAGCGTGAAGGTCGGCAGCTCCAGCAGGTGGGCGACGTTCTCCTTGGAGCCCGTGACGAAGTTGTCCAGCGCCACCACCGTGCAGCCCCGGGCGATCAGGGCGTCGACAAGGTGCGACGGGACGAAACCGGCGCCGCCGGTGACGAGGATGCGGTGACCGGAACCGAAGCGCTCAGCAACCTTCATACCGGCCAGCCTACCGACCCCGGAAATCAAGGAAGGGCCCCCTGTTAACGCGTGGCGTTGTACAGGGGGCCCTTCCTAACACGTGTCGCGGATCAGTGGGCACCAGCGCCGGTGAGGGCGCGCACCTCCAGCTCCGCGTACTTCTCCTCGTCGTGCTCCTTGGAGACCAAGGTGCCGATCCATCCGCACAGGAAGCCGAACGGAATGGAGAGGATGCCCGGGTTGGACAGCGGGAACCACTGCCAGTCGTGATCCGGGAACATCGAGGTCGCCGCACCGGAGACCACCGGCGAGAAGAACACCAGCAGTACGGCCGAGAGCAGCCCACCGTAGATCGCCCACACCGCGCCGGAGGTGTTGAACCGCCGCCAGAACAGGCTGTAGAGGATCGCCGGCAGGTTGCCCGAAGCGGCCACCGCGAACGCCAGTGCCACCAGGAACGCCACGTTCAGGTTCTGCGCGTAGATCGACAACAGGATGGAGATGGCACCGATGACCAGGGCGGAGATGCGGGCGACCCGTACCTCCTGCCGCTCCGACGCTTCACCCTTCTTGAGGACGTTGGCGTAGAAGTCGTGCGCCAGGCTGGACGACGAGGCCAGCGTCAAGCCGGCCACCACCGCCAGGATCGTGGCGAACGCGACCGCCGCGATGATCGCCAGCAGGGCCGCTCCGCCCAGGTCGCCGCCGAAGAAGTCGATGCCGAGCGCTTCGGCCAACTGTGGCGCGGCGGTGTTGCCGGCCTTGTCCTGTTCGGTGATCGCCTTGCTCCCGACCAGCGCCGCAGCGCCGAAGCCGAGGGCCAGGGTGAGCAGGTAGAACGTGCCGATGATGCCGATCGCCCAGAGCACGCTCTTGCGGGCCGCCTTGGCGGTGGGCACCGTGTAGAAGCGGATCAGGATGTGCGGCAGGCCGGCGGTGCCGAGCACCAGGGCGATGCCGAGGGAGAGCAGGTCGACCTTGTTGTAGAAGGTCTGTGTCGCGTTGCCGGCGACCTCGACGCCGTACCGAAGCCCGGGTTCGAGGAACGCGCTGCCCTTGCCGGACGACGCGGCGGCGTCGCCGAGCAGCGACGACAGGTTGAACTTGTACTTGGCGAGCACCAGCAGGGTCATCAGCAGCGCGCCGGTCATCAGCAGGAACGCCTTGACGATCTGGACGTAGGTGGTGCCCTTCATGCCACCGACGGTCACGTAGATGATCATCAGAGCGCCGACCATGATGATGGTGGCGACCTTGGCGGTGGCCGCGTCCATGCCCAGGAAGGTCGTCCCGGGCCGGATGCCGAGCAGCAGCGCCACCAGCGCGCCGGCGCCCACCATCTGGGCCAGCAGGTAGAAGATCGACACCGTGATGGTGGAGACCGCCGCCGCCGTACGCACCGGACGCTGGCGCATCCGGAAGGCCAGCACGTCCGCCATCGTGTAGCGGCCGGAGTTGCGCAGCAGCTCCGCGACCAGCAGCAGGGCCACCAACCAGGCGACCAGGAAGCCGATCGAGTAGAGGAAGCCGTCGTAGCCGTAGAGCGCGATGATGCCGGCGATGCCGAGGAAGGAGGCGGCCGACATGTAGTCGCCGCCGATCGCCATGCCGTTCTGGAAGCCGGAGAAGGACCGGCCACCGGCGTAGAAGTCGGTCGCCGTCTTGGTCTGCCGGCTGGCCCAGATGGTGATGGCCAGGGTCACCGCCACGAAGACCAGGAAGAGCGTGATGGTCAGGTTGCGGGCGGTGTGGTTGCCCGCTTCAGCCGCGAGGACCATTCTCATGGGTCACCTCCCCGATCTCGGCACGGATCCGGTCGGCGACCGGGTCGATCTTCCGGTCCGCGTACCGCGAGTAGAGCCAGGCGATCACGAACGTGGAGACGAACTGGAGCAGGCCGAAGACCAGCGCGATGTTGATGTTGCTGCCGAAGAGCTTCGTGCCCATGAAGTCCCGGGCGTACGCGGAGAGAATGACGTAGAGCGCATACCACAGGAAGAACGCGACGGTCATCGGGAAGACAAAGCCGCGCAGCGCACGCCGCAGCCCGGCGAACTCGTCCGACCGTTGCACGGCCAGGTACTTGTCCGGCTGGGAAGCGGTCGGGGCGGGTGTGTCCGTGGACATCTGTGGATCACCACCTTCACAGGCGTCGGGGGAGTTTCGCGCACCGTAGAGAGCACGCTCCCCGCCGGGGAAGGCCGAGATCGACGCCGGTCGCCGAGTGCGCCGAGCGGTTGGTTGGCTGCGCCGAGTGACCCAGATCACCCCGGTGACCGGTCGGGCGGTACGGGTCGACCGCTCAGCCTGGCAGCTCGTGGTAGCGACCGCGGTAATACAGCAGAGGTGTGCTCTCCTCGGCCAGGTCGACCGCCTCGATGGTGGCCTCCACCAGCAGGCCCCATCCGTACTCCCGGGCGGTGTCCAGCCGACACCCGGCCCAACCGCCGGCATCGGCCGGCACCGGGCCGTACGGGGTGTCGGTCCACGTGCCGGTGGCGAAGAGCCCACCCGGGGCGGGGAAGAGGCCGGCGAACCGGTCGGCGAGTTGCCGGTGCGGCGGGCCGAGCGGCGCGACGGCGAAACGGCCGGCCTCCTCGACCGCCGCCCAGAGGTCCGACTCCGGGTCGATGAGCCCGAGCAGCCGATCCGGCTCGCCCTCGGCCACCAGAGTGGACGAGACGGTCAGCCCGGCGGGGCCGGGTGCCGTCCAGAGCGTCACCGGCGCGGCGAGTCGACCGCGCAGTCGGCGTACCGGCGACCGGTGCCCGGCCGGCACCGCGAACGGATCGGTGTGGTGGATCTCGGCACCCGGCTCATGATTCACGTGAAACATTGTGACCCCGCTGTCCCGGTCCGAGGACCCGGCCGGCGAAGGTCCGGACCAGGGCGGCCACCTCGTCCGCCCGCGTGTCGAGTGCGAAGTGACCGCCGTCCAGCAGGTGCACCTCCGCCCCCGGAACATCGGACCGGTACGCCGCTGGCTCGCTGATCTCGAAGGACGTGTCGTGTCGACCCCAGACGACCAGCAGTGGCGGTTGGGTCCGCTGGAGCCACTCCTGCCAGACCGGGTACGAGGCGACGTTGGTCCGGTAGTCGTACATCAGGTCCAGTTGGATCTCGATCTCCCCGGGGCGACTGAGGAAGGCGTGTTCGTCGGCCCACAGGTCGGGGTCGTACAACTCGGGGTCGGGATCGTCGCCGACGTGCCGCTTACGGGTCGCCGCCATCGAGAGGATGTTTTCCCGGATCGCCGCCTCGTGCCCGGCCCGGTCCTGCCAGAAGGCTCGGCGGGTCGCCCAGAGTGGTCCCAGTCCCGTGTCGTGGGCGACCGCGTTCTGCACGACGAGGCCGTGTAGCCGGCCCGGATCCGCGAGGGCCATCCGGAACCCCACCGGGCCGCCGTAGTCCTGAACGTAGAGCAGGTACTGCTCGGCGCCGACGGCCGCGGCGAAGCTCGACATCGTGGCGGCGATGCGGTCGAACGTGTACGGGTAACTGGCCGGGCTCGGGGCGTCGCTGTGCCCGAACCCCGGATAGTCCGGCGCGATCAACCGGAACTGGTCGGCGAGTCGGTCGAGCAGCGGTTCGAACATTCGCGACGAGGACGGGAAGCCGTGCAGGAGCAGCAGCACCGGTGCGTTGGGCGGGCCGGCCTCCCGGTAGAAGACGGAGAGGCCGTCGACGAGCGTGCTGCGATAGCGGGTGTGACCGCTCATGTCGACTGCCCCCTGTCCCGACTGATCGCACCATATCGGGCAGTCGAGGCGGCCTGCGGGCGTTCGGCCGGACGGCCCGCTCAGCGTCGTGGGGTGACCGTGGCCAGCAGCTCCGGCTGCCGTCGGTCCAGCACGTCACCGGCCAGGTACGCGCCGAGCAGCGCCGCGCCCAACCCGTACGCCACGCCGACCGGCAGCGCCAGCCAGAGCCAGGCGTCGCCGAGCAGCGCGGCGGCCACCACCATCGGCACCGCGGTCACCGCCGTGGTCAGCATCGCCAGCAGGGTGAGCAGGCCCTTCGCCACACCAGCGCCACTGTTCATGGCGAACGGGTTGCTCGTCTCCGGCAGCGCGTACGCGCCGAGCACCGAGATGAAGCTGTTGATCGCCAACCCGGTGCCGTAGGTGGCGAGCAGGCTGCCGACCGTCAGCCCGATCCAACCCGGCCGGCCGAGCACCACCGACAGCACCACCGCGACGACCGCCAGCATCGGCAGCACGTACAGCGAGAAGGCGGCCATCCGCGCGCGCAGCTCCACCCGGCCGGGGATTCCGGCCACCACGTTCGCGGCGTACGCGCTGCCGTCGAAACCGAACTGGTTGGCCAGGGTGACCGAGGCGAGCACCCCGACGAAGAGCATGGAGAGGGTGATCAGGACGGGTGAGCTGTCGGCGGAACCCGTCGTCGGGCCCTGCCCGTTGTCGACCGTGAAGCCGGTGCCGCCGAAGTTGACCAGCGCCGGCACGAAGATGCCGACCACCGCGATCGTGATCAGGTTGGCCCGGCGACGGGCGTCCCGCCACCAGTAGCGGGCCTCCCGGGCGACCAGCGCACCGAACTGGTCCCGACGCACCCAGCCGGTCAGCCGGGGAAACAGTTGGGCGACCGCCCCGCCGGTGGCACCCCGCCGCACCGGGGCCGGGCCGGCGCTCACCGCCCCCACCATCGCCGACTCCAGCGACCGGGACCACCACGCCAGCAGAGCCCCGAGCGCCACCAGCGTGATCAGTAGCTTGACCGGCGCGGCCCAGACCCGTCCCTGTGCGACGTCGACGCCGACGGTCCACGGTGCACCGAACGGTGTCCAACCGAGCACGGTCGCCACACCCGTCAACCGGGTCCAGTCCATCTCGCGCAGCGCGGCCAGGCCGAAGACCTGCAACGGGCCGAGCAGCGCGGCGGCCACCGCCAGCAGCACGGCCGCCAGGTCGCGCACCCGGCGGGACCGCAGCATGGTGGCGAAGGCGCTGGTTACCGCACGACTCGCGGCCACGCAGAGCAGTAGCCCGCCGAGCACGCCCACGGCCGCCACCAGCCCTGCGGACCAGCCGCCCAGCACCCAGGCGGTGAGCACCAGCCCGGACGATGCGATCAGCACCGCCACCACCGGCACGCTGATCAGGGCCGCGGCGAACAGACCGGCGAGCAGCGTGCGGCGGGGTAGCGGCAGTAGTGCGAAGCGGGCCGGGTCCAGCGTCTCGTCCACCCCGAAGAAGACCAGGGGGAGCAGCAGCCAACCGAGCAGCAGCGCCCCGCCACCGGCCCCAGCGATCAGCACCGCGTAGCGGCCATCGCCGGCGAGGCCGGGCGCGGCGAAGAGGAAGAAACCGCTGATCGCGAACCAGAGCCCGACCAGGGCGCCGCCGAGGAACAACGCGATCCGCCAGCCCTGGCCTCGGAAGTTGTTGCCCATCACCCGCAGCTTCAGCCGCATGAAGTGCCGGGCGGAAACGGCGCGGACCGGCTCGGCCGGTGTGGCGACGGCGCTCACCGGGAGAGCCACGACAGCTCCTCACCGGTTGCGGTGCGCCCGCCGACCACCTCGACGAAGACCTGCTCCAGGGAACGCTCGCCGCGGACCTCGGCGAGCGTGCCGACCCGCTTGATGACGCCCCCGGCGAGGATCGCCACGTGCGAGCAGAGCCGCTCGACGACCTCCATCACGTGGCTGGAGAAGACCACCGTGCCGCCGCCCGCCGCGTACCGGGTGAGGATGTCCCGGATCAGCGCGGCGGAGACGGGGTCGACCGCCTCGAACGGCTCGTCCAGCACCAGCAGCCGGGGGCCGTGCAACAGCGCGCAGGCCAGGCCGATCTTCTTCTTCATACCCGCCGAGTAGTCCACCACCAGCGTCCGGCCGGCGTCGCCGAGCGCCAGCACGTCCAACAGCTCCGCGGCCCGCTGGTCGACCACCGCCGGGTCCATCCCACGCAACAATCCGTGGTACGCGAGCAGCTCCGCCCCGGTCAGCCGGTCGAACAGGCGGACCCCGTCGGGCATCACGCCGAGCAGCCGCTTGGCGGTGACCGGGTCCCGCCACACGTCGGTGCCGAGCACCCAGGCCGAGCCGGCGTCCGGCCGCAGCAGGCCCACCGCCATCGACAGGGTGGTGGTCTTGCCGGCACCGTTCGGCCCGAGCAGGCCGTAGAAGGAGCCGGCCGGGACGTCCAGGTCGACGCCGGCCACCGCGATGGTGCCGTCGAACCGCTTTGCCAGGCCACGCAGCGCGAGCGCGGGGTGCTCACCAGTCATATGGCGACGTTAACCGTCAATCGCCAGTTTCGCGCTCCGCCGCAGGGTGGACCCGTTCTCACAGACGGAGCGACTCGGGCGTGTGCAGGCGGAGCATGGTGGCACCCACGTCGGTCGGCGTTCGGCGGCGGGTCGCCACCGACACCGCCACCATCACGGTGAAGGCCAGTGGCACCGTCCAGGCGGCCGGCTGCGCGATGAGCGTTGCCGGCCAGCCGGACAGCGGTGGGCCGAGCACGGTGACCAGCACCGCGCCGATCGCCGCGCCCCCGCCGACCAGCACCCCTGCCGCGGCGCCCAGGTCGGTCAGCCCGCGCCACCAGATGCCGAGCACCAGCAGCGGGCAGAAGCTCGACGCGGCCACCGCGAAGGCCAGGCCGACCACCTGGGACACGTCCAGCCCGGAGACGTTGAGTGCCAGCACCGCCGGCACCCCACCCGCGATGACCGTGGCCAGCCGGAAGCCGCGTACCGAGCCCCGGCCGAGCACGTCCGTCGAGATCACCCCGGCGACGCTGGTCAGCAGACCGGACGAGGTGGAGAGGAAGGCCGCGAACGCGCCGGCCGCGACCAGTGCGGCCAGCAGCCGCCCGGCCAGTCCGTCGCCGAGGGCCGCTCCGGGCAGCAGCACCACCACCGCATCGGTCTGCCCGCTGACCAGCAGTTGCGGGGTATAGATCCGGCCGAGCACCCCGTACAGGGTCGGTAGCAGGTAGAACGCGCCGACCAGGGCCAGCACGACCAGCGTGGTCCGGCGGGCCGCCGCGCCGTCGGGATTGGTGTAGAAGCGGACCAGCACGTGCGGCAGCCCCATGGTGCCCAGGAAGGTGGCCAGGATCAGCGAGTACGTGGCGAACAGACCTCGGTCGTCGTCACCGGCGGTGCTGGGTAGCAGCCAGTCGCTCGCGTCGGTGGCCACTCCGGACACCTCCGGCACCGGATCACCGGCGGCGAAGGTCAATTCGTCGCCGGGGCGTACCTCTCGGATGTCGCCGTCGGGCAGGGTGAGGGTCGCGCGGTGCTCGACCACGACGGTGGTCGCGGCCCGGAACGTCGGCCCGTCGGGCGGGGTCACCGCCGGCCGGGCGTCGGCCTGCCACTGCAACGCCAGGAAGATCGCCGGTACGGCGAGCGCGGTCAGCTTGAGCCAGTACTGGAACGCCTGGACGAAGGTGATCGCCCGCATCCCGCCGAGCGCCACGTTCGCGGTCACGACGGCCGCCACCAGCAGAGCACCGATCGGGTACGGGGAGCCGGCCACCGTGGCCAGGGTGAGCCCGGCGCCCTGGAGCTGCGGCACCAGGTAGAGCCAACCGATGAAGATCACGAAAGCGGTGGCCAGGATCCGCAGCCGGCGGGAGCCCAGCCGCAGCTCGCAGAAGTCGGGCAGGGTGAACGCGCCGGAGCGGCGCAGCGGCGCGGCCACGAAGAGCAGCAGGGCCAGGTACCCGGCGGCGAATCCGACCGGGTACCAGAGCACGTCCACGCCGTACTTGAGGATCAGGCCCGCGACGCCGAGGAAGCTCGCCGCCGACAGGTACTCCCCGCCGATGGCGGCGGCGTTCCAGGTCGGGCTGATCGCCCGGGAGGCGACCAGGAAGTCGGAGGTCGTCCGGGCCAGCCGCAGCCCGTAGAACCCGATCCCGACGGTGACCAGGGTGACCGCGACGATGGCCGGGACCACGTAGTCGTTGGCCACCTCAGCGCTCCGGCCGCTGCACCAGGTCGGTGAAGTCCTGCTCGTTGCGCTCGGCCAACCGCACGTACGCCCATCCGACCGCGATCAGGAACGGGAAGGAGACCACACCGAGCAGCAGCCAGGGCAGGTTGACCCCGGCCACGGTGGTCCGGCCGAGCGACGGTGCGATGGCGAACAGCCAGGGCAGCCCGCCGAGCCCGATGGCCACCACCAGCGAGAGCCGCACCGCCAGCGCGAGCTGCGCCCGGACCAGACCGCGGACCAGCGCCTCGCCGACCTGGGTCTGCTGGGCCAGTTCGGCGCGGGTCCGCTCGGTGCGGCTGTCCCGTCGGGTGATCTCGGCCAGCACGATCCGGGCCCGCCGGGGCGGCGGTACCGTACCGCCCGTGCCCACGTCGGGGAGTTGCTCGGCCACCCCGGCAGTCTTGCCCGCCCTGCGGGATTGTCAAGCGTCACGCTCACCGGTGCCAGAAGTCGGAACAGTCCGGCACCCCGAGGATCGCCGACGTCTTCGCCAGCTCCCGACGGGCCCGCTCCCGGCTGAGGTTCGCCGCCCAGAGACCGTCCTGCGGCAGCTCGGACGTCATCTCCCGGAGCGCGCACGCCCGCAGTGGCGCGGGTAGCCGGTCCAGTGCCGGTACGGCGTCGGCCGACAGCCCGGACAGGTAGATGACGTCCAGTCGGCTGGTCTCCAGGTAGCGGTCGACGTTCCGCTCGGCGATCAGCCGGTCCGGGTTGACCAGCGCCAACCCGAGCAGCGCCAGCACTGCCGTACCCACGACCAGCCGGGGCAGCCACTCGGCCCGCAGCCGCACCACGGCCACCCCGACCAGGACGAAGAGCAGTCCGAGCCAGAGTTCGACGGCGGCCACGACGAGCCGGAGTCGGGTGGCACCGTACGCGTCGGCGTAGACCTGCATCCGGTAGAGCGCGGAGGCGACGACGACCAGGCTGAGCGCGGCGAGCGTACCGAGCAGGACGCGGACCAGCAGCCGGTCGGCCCGGGTCGCCCGGGGTGCCCGGCGAGCGGCGATCGCGATCACCAGCAGGGTGAGCGCGGTGACGACGAGCAGCTGCCAGAAGCCACTGCGGGCGTACTCGGCGTAGGTGAGTCCCGCCGTGCGCAGCACGTGCTTCTCGCCGCCGAAGAACACCGTGAGCTGGACCGTCACGAAGGCGGCGAACAGGGCGTCGAGCAGCGCCAACGGCAGGCTCCACTCCAGCCGGTGCACCGGCCGGCCCGGCGTACGCACCAGGCCGTCCAGGTCGGGCGGGCGGTTGACCAGGTACGCCGAGCCGAGCAGGAGCAGGCCGAGCAGGAGCAGGCGTGTCACCCAGCCGAACGCCCTGCCCGCCGCCAGCTCGGGCAGCAGCCCGGCGACCAGGTCGGCGAAGACCGCGTCGGCGGAGGAGAAGAGCAGACCGAACAGCACCAGCAGGACAGCCGAGACCGCGAGGCTGGTCAGGATCCGTCCGATCCCGGGACCGGCCGGGCGGGTCCGGCGTAGCCCTCGTACCGTCCAGGGGAGGGCCCGTGCCGCGGCGGCCGGCGGCAGCGTCGCGGCCACCAACATTCCGATCGGGCTCCGCCCGCCGGTGATGGCGAGCGCCGCGGTGACCGCGGCGGCGAGCAGACAGAGCACGAAGAGCCAACCGGCGGCCCGGACCGTGCCGACCGCGACCAGCGCGATGGTCGCCGCAGCCCAGGCCACTCGCATCGCCCGCCCCGGTACCCCCGTGGCATCGGGACGGACGGTCGCTGGCCGCTCGGCCGTAGCCGGCGTGGCGGTCGCGGTCGGTACGGTCCCGGCCGGCTCGGCCGCGACAGTCGTGGCTGGCGAGGTTGGGCCGGCTGGCTTGGCTGCGGCGGTCTTGGCTGGGTCGGTTGGCGTGGCTGGCTCGGCTGCGGCGGTCGTGGCCGGGGAGGCTGGGCCACCGGGTGCGTCGCCCAAGCTGGTCCGGGCGGGGGTGTCTGCAACCGGGAACGCCCCGCGCCGAGTGGCGTCGGCGGTGATCAGCGCGGCGGCGGCAACCAGCGCGGCCACCAGCCAACCGACGCCGGGACGGGTCATCGGCAAGGTCGACGCACCGATGACCGCCGCAGCCGTGACCGCGGCCAGGACCAGCGGGTGGGCGGGGCCGGACGGCCCCGGCCAGCGTCGTTCGAGCAGCGAGGGTGGCCGGGGCGTGGCCGGTGACAGAGGCCAGGGCTGGGGCCGACCAGCCGCCGGGACGGGTGCCGGGGCGGGGCCGAACCAGGGCTGGCCGGGCCTGCCGGGCGCGGGGGGTTGCGGGCCGCCGGCCGGTACGGGGGTGCTGCCGGTGCTGCTCATACGTCCTCTTCTCGGTGTGGCCCGCCGGTGGGGATGGTGACCTGGATGCGGCAGCCGGGCGCCGAGCCTCGGGCCCGTCCGGCCGGATCGAGTACGCGGATCCGGCCGCCGTGCAACTCGACGACCCACTGGGCGATGGCCAGGCCGAGGCCGGTCCCGCCGCCGGCCGATCGGTCGCCGCGGGTGAACCGCTCAAAAACCCGGGAGCGCTCCGCCGGTGGGATCCCCTGGCCCTCGTCGCTCACCTCGAAGTGGAGCTGGCCGGCATGCTGCTCGGCGCTCACCCGCACGACGCCACCGGGCGGGCTGTGCCGCGCCGCGTTGTCCAGCAGGTTCGCGAAGACCTGGTGCAGCCGCCACGGATCCGCGTGCACGGTCAGGGGCACCGCCAGCCTGCGGAGGCGGAAGTGCACGTCCAACCCGGCACCGGTGGTGCTCGCGGTGGCGTGCTCCACCGCCTCGTCGAGGAAGTCCCCCACGTCGATGCGGACCCGCCGCAGCGGAACCACCCCGGCGTCGAGGCGGGACAGGTCGAGCAGATCGGCGACGAGATGCCCGAGCCGCTCGGTCTGGTTCAGCGCGGCGCGAAGCGCCGCCGGTTCGGGCTCGGCCACCCCGTCCACCATGTTCTCCAGCACGCCCTGCAACGCCGTGATCGGCGTACGCAGCTCGTGCGAGACATTGGCGATGAGCTCGCGTCGGCGCTGGTCCGCGGCGTGCAGGTCCTCGGCCATCTTGTTGAACGCCTGGGCCAGCTCGCCGACCTCGTCCTGGGAGGTGGCCCGGACCCGACGCGTGTAGTCGCCCCGGGCCATCGCCCCGGCGGCCGCCGTCATCTCCCGCAGCGGCGAGGTCATCCCGTGGGCGAGCACCTGCGAGGTGAGCAGGGCGACGGCGATGGCGGTCGCCGAGGTCACCGGCGGTGGCCAGCCGATGCCGTACGAGAAGTAGGCCAGACCGGCGGCGCCGGAGGCGACCAGCAGTACGCCCAGCTTCAGCTTGATGGAGCGCACCGGGTCAAGCGGGCGGGGCAGCAGCTCCAGCACCCGGTCCAGACGGGCGAGCAGAGCGGCGGTCACGCCGGCACCTCCAGGGCGTAGCCGACGCCGTGCACGGTGCGGATGAGGTCGGAGCCCAGCTTCCGGCGCAGCGCCTTCACGTGGCTGTCCACTGTGCGGGTCCCGCTCCCGTCAGCCCATCCCCAGACGTCGGCGAGCAGCCGCTCCCGAGGTAGCACCGTGCGGGGGCGCCCGGCGAGGTGCACCAGCAGGTCGAATTCGGTCGGCGTGAGGTGGACGTCCGCGCCGGCCCGACGGACCCGTCGTTCCGCCTCGTTGATCTCGATGTCGCCGAGGCGGATGGCGGGCGGTACGGGCGCGGCTGCCCGCTCCACCCGCCGGAGCAGGACATGCACCCGGGCGGCCAGTTCCCGCATCGAGAACGGCTTGGTGAGGTAGTCGTCCGCGCCGACAGCGAGCCCCACCAGCAGGTCGGTCTCGTCGTCCCGGGCGGTGAGCATCAGGACCGGCACCGGCCGGTCGGCCTGGATCCGCCGACACACCTCCAGGCCGTCGAAGCCGGGCAGCATCACGTCGAGGACGACGAGATCCGGCTGTCCGCTTCGGAACTGCTCGACCGCGCTGGGACCGTCCGCTGCGATATCCACCGCGAATCCCTCGGCGCGCAGTCGGGCGGCGACCGACTCGGCGATGGTCCGTTCGTCCTCGACCACCAGTACCCGGCGTTCCTTCATGGGCCATGACTGTAGGGAGCCGGCGTGGAGATCAGTGGGTGGCGTTGTGAATAACCTGTGGAGAACGCTTCACCCTTGTGGATAACCGGTGGGCCGCCGGTGCGGGCCTCGCCGGGCGGCCCGCACCGGCGCCGTCGTCACTCCAGCCCGACGCGTTCCGGGCGGGCCGACGCGGAGCCGAGCCAGGTGTGCGGGTTGCCGTACCAGCACCAGCCCAGCTTCGGCGCGCCCTGGCTGATCCACAGCGCCGGCACACGCTTGTCGCCACAGCGGGAGCCGACCAGCGAGAAGCACCTGTTGCTGGCCAGCGCGGCGGGGTAGAGCGTGATGAACGCGAGCCCCTCGTCGATGGTGAGTGGCAGCCGGCCCTGGGCGGTCATCTCGTCCAGCGCCGTGGACGGGGCAAGGTTGCGGAACTCCTCACCGCGGTCGACGTCGAAGAGCAGGTACGCCGGACTCGCCGGCACCTCGAGTTCCTTGATCGGATCGAACGTCGGCAGGTCGTCCTCGCCGTAGTGCCGGTCGAGGAAGCCAGGCTTGCGCTTGCCGTCGAGCGTGGTGAGTGCCAGCCGCTGCTCGACCGTTGCCAGGTCGCGCGTGATGACCAGCAGGAACGGCACTCGGGCCTCGGTCGGTGCGGGCAGCCCGGCGGTGCCCGCGATCGCCGCCGCGCGGAGCGGGGCGACCAGCTCACGGAAGGCGGTCTCGGGCAGGTCGGCGAGCGCTGGGTAGCCCAGCTCCACCAGGCGGTCGAGCTGACGGTCGAATTCGGTGGCGGCGTCGAACACGGCGGGCTCCTTGTCGTCGTTCGCTCGTGGATACCGTACGACGTACGACAAGGCCGGGTTATTCCCGCCGCGCGATGCGACCCTGTTGAGCGACCACGCTGACGACCGCCGGGGCGGAGGCGGAGTCGACGAGCTGCGAAGGTGGAGCCGGACCTACCGGTTCCAGTCCTGCTTCGCCGCGCGGACCAGCTTGTCCTTCAGCTCCCGGGTGTGCCGCCGGCTCACCGGCAACTCGGTCGCGTCGATCACCACCACGTACCCGGAATTGACCAACCGCAGCTCCGCGATCAACTTCAACTGCACCAGGTACGACCGGTGCACGCGGACGAAGCCGGCGTCGGCCCACCGTTCGGCGAGCGTGGCCAGCGAGACCCGCACCAGGTGTGACCCCTCGGCGGTGTGCAACCGGGCGTAGTCCCCCTGCGCCTCCACCCAGCGCACCGCCGAGCGGGGCAGCATCCGGGTGGTGCCGGCCAACTCGATCGGGATGGTCGGGTCCTCCTCGGCCCGGGCCAGCGCCGCTGGATGCGACGGCACCACCCGAGAGCCGATCACCCGGCGCAGCGACTCGGCCAGCCGCTCGGCGCGGACCGGTTTGCGCACATAGTCGGTGGCCCCCAGGTCGAAGGCGTCCACCGCGCCGTCGTCGTACGCGGTGACGAAGACGATCGCCGGCGGCCGGGCGAACCGGCGCAGCACCCGGGCCAGCTCCATGCCGTCCAGTCCGGGCATCCGGATGTCCAGGAAGACCACGTCCACGTCGCCGTCACGGAGCAGGCGCAGAGCCTCGGTGGCGTCCCCGGCCGTGTGCAGCCGGGCCACCCGGGGATCGGCCCGCAGGTGGTACGCCAGCTCGTCGAGCGCCGGCGGCTCGTCGTCCACCGCCAGCACGCGGAGGAACCCGGTCGTCACGAGCCGGCCCGCACACCCGGGTGGAACTTCGGCACCCGCATGCTCACCTTGGTGCCCGAGCCCAACCCGGTCTCCACGACCAGGCCGAACCGGTCCCCGAAGACCGACCGCAGCCGCTCGTCGACGTTGGAGAGGCCGACGTGCTGGCCCGTGTCGTCGCCCGGGTCGCCAGTGCCGCGGGCCAGCTCGGCGATGCCGGCGGTCAGCGTGGTCGGATCCATTCCCACCCCGTCGTCCTCCACGGTGATGTGGCACTCGGCGCCCGCGTCCCGGGCCTCGATGCTCACCATGCCCGTGCCCGGCTTCCGCGACAACCCGTGCCGGACGGCGTTCTCCACCAACGGTTGCAGGCAGAGGAACGGCAGCGTCACCGGGAGCACCTCCGGGGCGATCTCCAACCGCACCTGCAACCGGTCGCCGAACCGGGCGCGCTCGATGGTCAGGTACCGGTCGATCGACCGCAGCTCCTCGGCCAGCGTGGTGAACTCCCCGTGCGCCCGAAACGAGTACCGGGTGAACTCCGCGAACTCCAGAATCAGCTCCCGGGCCCGCTCCGGGTCGGTGCGGACGAACGAGCCGATCGCGGTCAGCGCGTTGTAGATGAAGTGCGGGCTGATCTGCGCCCGCAGCGCCCGGATCTCGGCCCTGGCCAGCCGCTCCCGCGACGAGTCCAACTCGGCCAGGGCCAGTTGGTTGCCCGCCCAGTGCGCGGTCTCCAGGGTGGCCTGCACCAGCCCGGGTGCCGGCGGGCTGTCGGCGATCGCCACCAGCGCGCCGACGACCCGACCGTCCGCCCCGTGCAGTGGCGCGACCACCGCCCCCCGGACCGGGCAGTCGACCCGGTCGCAGTGCAGCTCCGACTCGCCGAGCACCGTCGAACGCCCGCTGGTCACCGCCCGCCGGGCCGCCGCGAGCAGTTGCTCGCCGTGGTGCGTGCCGCGCCCGTCGAGGGCGAGCAGTCGGTCGGCGTCGGTGAGCGCCAGCCCGGCCGCGCCCACCAGGGCACGCAGATGGCGTACGGCCTTCGCCGCGCCGGCCGCGCTCAGCCCCGCCCGCAGCGGCTCGGCGGCCAGCCCGGCGGTGTGCAGCACCTCGTAGGTGGCCCGTTGGGTGGCGGTGG
Organism: Micromonospora vulcania; assembly: GCF_042658605.1. Classification (NCBI taxonomy): domain Bacteria; kingdom Bacillati; phylum Actinomycetota; class Actinomycetes; order Micromonosporales; family Micromonosporaceae; genus Micromonospora; species Micromonospora vulcania. The sequence continues at coordinate 269,315 of NZ_JBHSQS010000011.1, forward strand.
CGATGCCGCGACGGGCACGCAGCCGCAGCACCGCCAACAGAGCTGCGGCCAGCGCGGTTACCAGCGAGACGACGCCGATGACGGCGGAGAGGTTGCCACCCACGCAGCGATCCTGGCCCCTGCGGGCCGGCGCGCCAAGCCCCTAGTACGCGCCCTTGCGGGCGAGCACCACTCCGACGGTGCGCCAGAGGATGCTCAGGTCGTACGCCAACGACCAGTTGTCGACGTAGTAGAGGTCCAGGCGGACCGCCTCGTCCCAGGACAGGTCGGAGCGGCCGGAGACCTGCCAGAGGCCGGTCATGCCGGGGCGGACCAGCAGCCGGCGGCGTACGTCACCGAGGAAGTCACCGTCGTCGGCCGGCAACGGGCGGGGCCCGACCAGCGACATCTCACCCCAGAGCACGTTGATCAGCTGCGGCAGCTCGTCCAGTGACGAGCCCCGCAAAAAGCGGCCCACCGCGAAGACCCGCGGGTCTTCCTTCATCTTGAAGAGCATGCCGTCGGTCTCGTTCCGGTCGACCAGGCTGGCCAGTCGATCCTCGGCGTCGACGTACATCGTCCGGAACTTCCACACCCGGAACGTGCGCCCCTCGTGCCCGACCCGGGGCTGGCGGAAGAAGACCGGCCCGGGGTCGGAGATCCGGATGGCCACGGCGATGGCCAGGAAGAGTGGAATCAGCAGCAGCAGGCCGAGGCCGGCGGCGACCCGGTCCATCAGGTTCTTGGCCAGCAGCGCCGGCCCGGAGAGGGTCGGCTCCTCGACGTGCAGCAGAGGCAGGCCCTCGATGGGTCGGATGTGCACCCGGGGGCCGGCGATGTCGGTCAGCTGCGGTGCGACCACCAGGTCGACGCCCGAGCCCTCCAACTGCCAGGCCAGTCGACGCAGCTCGCCCGGTTCGGCGCTGGCCGACCCGCAGACCGCGATGGTGTCCCCACCGACCTCGCGGACCAGGGCCAGGACGTCGCGGCCGGCGTACACCGGCACCGGGGTCGGCAGTCCCCGGGCCGCCGCGTAGCCGTCGGTGATGTGGATGGCGACCGGCATCAGCCCGGCGTTCGGGCTGCGGGTGACCGCCGCGTAGACCTCCAGGCACTCCGGCAGGGTGCCCACCAGCACCATCCGATGCGCGGCCTGACCGGCCCGCCGACGGATGTAGTGCAGGGCCCAGCGGGCCACGAAACGACCCCAGAGGATCAGCACGGTGGCGCCGACCAGCGCCGTGCCGACGGTGTACCGGGACAGCTGGGTGACCGTGGCGAAGGCGAGGAAGGAGACGCTCGCGGCGACCGTCACCGAGGCCCGGATCACCCGCTTGAACTCGTCCGGCCCGAGCCCCAGATAGCGCCGGTCGTAGGCCCGGTTGCTCCAGAGGATGACCACCCAGCCGAGCGGGAGCAGCAGGTAGGAGATGGTGTGGAACCAGGTCGGATCCTGGTTGGTGCCGGAGAAGCCGGAGGCGGCCTGGTCGAAGAGCTGGACGGCGATCCAGCTGGCGAAGGCCGCCGCACCGAAGTCGAGCAGCAGGAGCACGGCGGTGTAGGGCCGGTGCCAGCGGGAGACGCGGCGCCGGGCCCTGGCCCATGCCGACCGGGGTACGCCATTGTGCGACGGCGGCGTCGGCGGCTGGATCTCGAAGCTGTCGACGTGCCGCACGAGTCTGCTCCGGCCTTCGTTGGATACCGGGCGCTGGAGGCTTGCCGTCACCTCACCCATGTCCTCCCGCATGACGCGTGCCGCTCACTCGCAGTGAGGGCCCGGGTCGCCCACCGTCCCAGTCTCCCACGGGGCTCCGACCGGTCGCCGCCCCGTAGGAGATTGGCGCCCGATGGTGCCGGCGAGATCTGGCCGGCTCCGTACCATTTCAGAAGCCGGGGACCGGGCCACTATACCGATGGATGCACGGCTGGCGAGAACGGTGGACCGGAGCATCCGCTCAGTCGGGCCGATTCCGCTCCGTAATCGGCGAGTGTGCTTACTCACCGTACGAGACGGGACAACCGTCGGTCAGCGAGCGGCTTGCCGCCGGTCTGACAGGTCGGGCAGTACTGCAGGCTGGAATCGGCGAACGAGACCTCCCGTACGGTGTCCCCGCACACCGGGCAGGGCAGCCCGGTACGCGCGTGCACCTTCAACCCGGAGCGTTTCTCGCCCTTCAGCTCCGCCGCCCGCTGGCCGAGGGACCGCTCGACCGCGTCGCCGAGCACCTGCCGGGTGGCCGCGTGCAGGGCGGCCAGCTCGGCGTCGGAGAGCCGGTCGGTGATCGCGAACGGGGACAGCTTCGCCGCGTGCAGGATCTCGTCGGAGTACGCGTTGCCGATGCCGGACAGCACCGCCTGATCGGTCAGCACCCCCTTGACCTGCCCCCGCCGGCTACGCAGCCGCTCGGTGAAGGTGGGCAGGTCCGCAGCGAGCGCGTCGGGGCCCAGCTTGGCCACCCCGGGCACCGCCGCCGGGTCGCCGACGAGGTACGCCGCCAGCTTCTTCTGCGTACCGGCCTCGGTAAGGTCGAAGCCGGAGCCGTCGTCGAGGCGTACCCGTACCGCGATCGGCCCCTTGCCGGGGCGCAGCGGAGTGGTGGCCGGGAACGCCTCCCGGTAGTGCAGCCAGCCCGCGCGGGCCAGGTGGACCACCAGGTGCAGGTCACCCTCGACGAGCACGTCGAGGAACTTGCCGTGCCGGCGGGCGTCGACCACCGCCCGGCCGGCGACCGCGGTCGGAGCCGGGTCGTACGTCTTCAGGGCGCTGATCGCCGCGACCTCCAGCCGGTCGACCCGCCGCCCCACCGCGCGCTGCCGCAGGTAACCCGCGAGCGCCTCAACCTCCGGTAGTTCGGGCACCAGCCAACGGTAGCCTTCTTTCCCGTGAGAATCGTGGTGGCACACAACCGGTACCGGGAAGCCCAGCCCTCCGGCGAGAACACCATCGTCGACTCGGAGATCGCTCAGCTCACCGCCGCTGGCGTCGAGGTGTTGCCGTTCATCCGCAGCTCGGACGAGATCCCGTCGATGTCGAAGGCGGCGAAGGCGCTGCTGCCGATCTCGCCGATCTGGGCCCCGCGCGCCCAGCACGACCTGAGCCGGCTGCTCACCGAGCACCGGCCGGACGCTCTGCACCTGCACAACCCGTACCCCCTGCTGTCGCCCTGGGTGGTGCGGACCGCGCACCGGCACGGCGTGCCGGTGGTGCAGACGGTGCACAACTACCGGCAGGTCTGCTCCTCGGGGATCTACTTCCGGGACGGGGTGATCTGTCAGGATTGCAAGGGGCGGGCGCTGGGCGTGCCGGCGATCAAGCACCGCTGCTACCGCGACTCGGCCGCGCAGAGCGCGTTGATGGCGACCACCCTGGCCGTACACCGGGGCACCTGGCGGTCGGTGGATCGGTACATCGCGCTCACCTCGGCGATCGCCGACCACCTGCGCGAGTACGGCATTCCGGACGAACGGATCGTGGTGAAGCCGAACTCGGTGCCGGACCCGGGGCAGCCGGCGCCGCTCGGCGACGGGTTCCTCTACATGGCCCGGCTGAGCCCCGAGAAGGGCGTCGACCTGCTGCTGGACGCCTGGCGGCGGCATCCGGTGGGCGCGCTGGGCACGCTGCGGGTGGCCGGGGACGGTGAGCTGCGCCCGCTGGTGGAGGCCGCCGCCGCCGAGCGGCCCGACGTGGTCTACCTCGGTCAGCTCGACCGGGCGGGGGTGCGGGCGGCGGTCGAGGCGAGCGCCGTGGTGATCGCCGCCTCGATGTGGCACGACGTGCTGCCGACCGTGATCATCGAGGCGCTGGCCAGTGGGCGGCCGGTGCTCGGAACGGCCCTGGGTGGCATCCCGTACCTGGTCGGGGCCGATGCCCCGCACGAGCCCGCCGGCACCGGGCCGGCCGAGGTCGCCTCCGCCGTCGCCGGGGGTGGCTCCGGGAGCGGCGGGTCGGCCATGCCGGCCGGGATCGGTCTCGGCGAGGCCGGCTGGGTGGTCGCCCCGGAGCCAGCCGCGCTGGCCGCAGCCCTACCGGTGGCCCAAGCCGGCGCGCCCCTGCTGGCCCCAACCGCCCGCGCCCGCTACGAGCGAACCTTCCACCCCGACGTGGTCACCAAACAGCTAATCAACATCTACGCAAACCTCCCCCAGACCCCCCGCAACCCCTAAACCACCCACCCCGCCCCGCGTCCCCGCCCGCGCCCTCGCCCCGCGTCCCCGCGTCGCGCCCCGCGTCCCGCGTCCCGCGTCCCCAAGGCCCGCGTCGATCTAGGGCATATCGCTGCTAGTGGATCTCCAACAACTGCGATATGCCCTAGATCGACGCGGGCGGTGGGCGCGCGGGGGGCG